>DMTJ01000362.1:0-4544 GCA_003477185.1 Lentisphaeria bacterium | reverse complement strand
TGGCGGGATGGACGGGACTCGAACCCGCGACCTCCAGAGTGACAGTCTGGCATTCTAACCAACTGAACTACCACCCCGCCTTGGCGCGTGAGGAGAGGAAGGTACTAACGATTCAGAACCTTGCAAACGCTGTTTTCATCTTTTCCAAAATCGAGAACATTCGGGTCCAGGGACTACTGGTTCCCAGTGGCCGTCCGGGGACTATCTGCCCCTGCCTGAGCGACGCTCTCACCGAGCACAATCGCCTCCACCCACTGCCGTCCCCACTTCGTCGCAGCTGCATGGCTATGCATGAATAGATCCAGCCTTTGGGGCCCAATGATAGCCCCTCCCCTGTCATGCACCACGCCGTAACCATAGCCCGGAATGAAGAGGCGCGTCCCGAACGCATAATATTCGGTATCTGCAGCCAACGTCCCGCGCCGCGCCTGATGGCCACTGGCAGTCTGCCCGATCAGCTTCCGCTTGCCCTTGTTCCTGCCCGAGCTAAAAATCGGCTGCCCCAGCCAGTTTCGCTGCCAACCGCAGCACTTCTGACAGCTGCAATATGCCGTCACCTCAATCATCAGACGGCGCCCTTCAAGGCCGGCCTCCTCAGCAGATAGCCCACACGGCCCCAATAGAGCAATAAACAACAATACGCGCAACACCCGCCTCCAAATAGAAACTGTGGAATAGGCACACACTAATCATTGCGAACAGACCTGCAAGCAGTTGCCACCGGTCACATAGAAAGACGCGCGGCAAAAGCGAAGGTTTGCACCGTGAATGAGAAAACTGACGCTGGACAGGCTTTGACCATGAGTGACCCCCAACCGCATGATATAGATGTGGATAAGATCGCGACCCTCGCTCGCATCGCGCTGACTGAGGACGAAAGATCTCGCCTCCACGATGAACTGGGCGCAATCGTAGGCTACATCGACCTTCTTCAGGAAGTCGACATTGATGGCGTTGAACCGACCGCCCACGCGACGCGCGTGACCAACGTAATGCGCAGCGATGACACGCCCCCAAATTGCATGGACCAGGCCGCGATGCTGGCCAACGCCCCGGCTGTCCACCAAGGCGACTTGGTGCGCGTGCCACAGGTTCTCACTGAAGGAGGTGCCTGATGAGCGTCCCAACTCAGCCCCCTACCCTCGCCAGCGCCGCGTCAGCTCTGGCCGGCGGCCAATCCGCAGTCGCCTACGTCACTGAATTACTTGACCGCAGCGCCGCAACCGACTCGGCAATCAACGGGTTCGTCTCTCTAGACCGCGAGGCCGTACTCTCCGCTGCGGAGTCCGCAGACGCCCGCCGTGGCAAGAATGAGCAACTCTCTGCGTTCGACGGCGTCCCAATTGGCATTAAGGATAACATCTCCGTAGCCGGTGAGCCTTGCCGCTGCGCGTCGAAGCTGCTCGCGCCCTACAACGCCACCTACGATGCTACAGTCGTCGAGCGCCTGAAGGCCCAAGGCTTCATCCCCTTCGGCCGGGCGAACATGGACGAATACGCCATGGGCTCAAGCACCGAGAACAGCGCCTTTGGCGTCACCAGCAATCCCTGGGACACCAATCACGTCCCCGGCGGCTCCAGCGGCGGATCTGCTGCCATCGTGGCTTCCGGGCAAGTACCCGCCGCGCTGGGCTCGGATACCGGCGGCTCAATCCGCCAACCCGCCTCCTTTTGTGGCGTAGTCGGGCTCAAGCCGACCTATGGCCGGGTCTCCCGCTTCGGCCTCGTCGCCTTCGCCTCCTCCTTAGATCAGATTGGCCCGCTGGGGCATTCCGTTGCCGACTGCGCAACGCTGCTGGACGCCATCGCTGGCCACGACGTACGCGACTGCACCTCGCTGGAGGGCTCCCAAAGTGCGCTAAGCGGCAGCATCGACGAACTTCCCGCTGGTGCACGAGTAGGCGTGCCCACTGAGTTCTTCGAAGTAGAGGGGCTCCAGGACGAAGTCCGTGCGGCAATAGAACAGACTAAGGCCGCACTTGCGGATGCAGGCTGCGAGCTCGTAGACATCTCGCTACCTCGAACCCGCTATGCTGTGGCCGCCTACTACATCATCGCCACCGCTGAGGCCAGCTCGAACCTCGCACGGTTTGACGGCATCCGCTACGGCGCCCGCGACCATGACGCCGACTCCTTGATCGACACCTACTTCCAGACTCGCGAGCAAGGCTTCGGCGATGAAGTAAAGCGGCGCATCATGCTCGGGACCTACGTACTCAGCAGCGGTTACTACGACGCCTATTACCTGCGCGCCCAGAAAGTGCGCACCCTGATTCGCCAGGACTACCTGAACGCGCTCAGCACTTGCGACGCAATCCTAGCGCCGGTATCGCCGACCACCGCCTTCGCCAAGGGGCAAATGACGGACCCGCTTCAAGTTTACCTGAGCGACATCTACACCATTCCCGTAAACTTGGCAGGAATCTGCGGCCTCTCCGTGCCCGTGGGCCGCGATCGCGCGGGACTGCCAATTGGAGCACAGCTTATCGGTGGCCCCTTACAGGAGCAGAAACTACTACAAATTGCGTCCGCAGTGGAACGTGCCTTCCCTAGCTGGCGCGGGGAGAATGCATAATGGATTACCGCGTTGTCATAGGCTTGGAGATACACGTCCAGCTGCGTACCAAAAGTAAAATGTTCTGCTCTTGCCCCAACCGCATGCTCGCAGAGCCCAACACTCTCATCTGCCCCGTTTGCATGGGCTATCCCGGCGTCCTCCCGACTCCGAACCAAGAAGCCATCCGCAAGACCGTACTCGCCGGCCTCATGATCAACTGCGACATCCCCGAGTACAGCAAGTTCGATCGCAAGAGCTACTTCTACCCCGATATGCCCAAGAACTACCAGCTCACGCAGTACGATCTCCCGCTCTGCGTCGGTGGCAGCGTCCTTGCGCAGGGGCGCGGCCTTACAATGGAGGAGGTCCCGGAGAAGCTGGTGCAGATTAATCGCATCCATCTAGAGGAAGACGTCGCCAAGTCCACCCACGGTGGTGCAATAAGCGGCATCGACTACAACCGAGCTGGCGTGCCACTGATGGAAATCGTCACCGAGCCAGACATCACAGGCCCCAACGAAGCCTACGCCTTCCTTAACGCACTCAAGCAGGCCATGCAGTACGCAGAGATCAGCGACTGCGACATGGAGAAGGGCCAAATGCGCTGTGATGTCAACATCTCGGTCATGCCCGTCGGCCAGGAGGAGTTCAATCCTAAGACCGAACTGAAGAACCTCAACAGCTTCAAGAACGTCTTTCACGCCATTGAGTACGAGACCGAGCGCCAGATCGACGACCTCGAAGAAGGCCGCCCCGCCATCCAGGCCACACGCGGCTGGGATGCCGAGCGCGGCGAATCCACTCTCCAACGCATCAAGGAAGATGCGCACGACTATCGCTACTTCCCTGAGCCGGACCTGATGCCCATCGTCATCTCCGCCGAGCGCCTGGCCGAGATTCGCGCCTGCATGCCAGAAACACCCGCTGCCCGCAGGGACCGTTTCTCCAGCGAATACGGCCTCCCTCCGTACGACGCGGGCGTGCTCACTGCCGAGCGCGACTGCGCCGACTACTTCGAGACCTGCGTCAAGCTTGGCGCAACCCCAAAGAAGGCATCCAATTGGATCATGGTCGAACTGATGCGCGAGCTCGGCAGAGCCAACCTCGCCATCGCCGAGAGCCCCGTCTCCGCCACACAACTCGCAGCACTGCTCGGGCTAATCGACAGCGGGAAGATCAATGGCAAGATCGCCAAGACTGTCTTCGCGAAGATGATCGAGACCAGCAAGGACCCGGCCGCTATCGTCGAGGAAGAAGACTTGGTAGGCGACAACAATGAAGCCAGCATCCGTGACTTCGCTCAGCAAGCAATCGACGCCAATCCAGTTCCAGTAGAAGACTACCGCAGCGGCAATGCCAAGGCGATCAACTCCCTCGTCGGACAAGTCATGAAGCTAAGCCGCGGCAAGGCCAATCCACAACTGGCAATCAAGGCCCTGAAGGGCCTCATGGACTAACAAAACGCTCCCGCAGCGCTATCTTACACATGCCACTCCTCTGCCCAAACAAACAAAATGAGCGAATCATGATCAAGCCAGAAATCGCCAAGGCAATCAATCAGCAGATCAACCAGGAACTCGTCGGCTCATACGCCTACCTGGCCATGAGTACCTATTTTGAGTACGAAAACCTCAGCGGCTTCGCCCACTGGTGCATGATGCAGCATGATGAGGAGCGCCTACACGCAATGCGCCTAATTCAGTATCTGCTCGATCGCGGCGGACGCATCGAGCACCAGCCCATCGCCGCACCACAAAGCGAGTTCACTTGCTCCCTGGCCGTCTTCAAACTGGCCATGGCACAAGAAGAGGCAAACACCCACTCTATCAACGAGCTTTACAGCCTGGCATCCGCAGCGCATGACCACGCTACCATCAGCCATCTACAATGGTTTGTCGACGAACAGGTCGAAGAAGAAAAGTCCGTTGGCGAGATCCTTTCGCTCGTGGAGCGCGCGCAAAACGACGTAAACGCCATGCTTTACCTT
>DMTJ01000121.1 GCA_003477185.1 Lentisphaeria bacterium | reverse complement strand
AGGTGAATGCCGGCGGGTGCCAGGAAGCTACAGCGGTATGAATTGACAATAATCTCGCTGGCTTCTTTGCTCGCGCTGTAGGGATCCTTGCCGCCCAGAGGTTCGTGTTCCGCGAAGGCGACGCCACGTTCGTCATTGGCATAGACTTTGTCTGTGGTGACGCAGACGACAGCGCGAACTGATGGACAGTTCCGGGCAGCTTCCAAGACATGAGCAGTCCCAATGACATTGTCACGCAGCGTAGCCACGGGTGCCTCGTAGCTCTGACGGACCAACGGCTGGGCCGCCAAGTGAAATATGACCTCTGGCTGTCCCTGTTTCAGAGTGGCCCGCAGCCGTGGCAGATCAGCCAGGTCACCTCGTATGTCTCGAACGTCTTGTGCGAGCTTGGTAGCAGCAAAGAACGAGGGCGTGGTTGGCGGATCCAAGGCGTAGCCAGTAACGCGTGCGCCGGCCTGGGCCAAACGCAGGCTCAGCCATCCGCCCTTGAAGCCGGTATGGCCTGTGACCAAGACCGGTCTGTCTTGCCAGAAGTCTGAATGAAGTGTCGACACGAGGCGGGCAGCAGTCCTACCTACTTTGGGGGGCGTAGGAGAAGGCCTTGGCCTGTGGGGAGAGAGGCGATGGCAACGCCTTTCGTTACAGCAAAGTCATCCATGGCCGTTCGCTGAGCGTCGTGCCCCGCGTAGGCGTAGTCATCCAATAGCACGATTGCCCCGTCGCACAGCCGCTCCCAGAAGAAGTCGAGCGCTGCCACTTCCGGTGGGGAGCAATTCATGTCGATGTGGAGGAATGCAATCTCCTCGGCTTCGACCTGCGGCAGAGTTTCCGGAATAGCCCCCTGTACAAACACAACATTCTTCCACTCGGCGAAATTCTTTCGAACGACTTCAATGTCAGTAACGTAGGCGCCGCGAGCAATACGGTCAGCGTTTTTCTTTTCGGCATTCTCAGCCAAGTCGAACTCTGATACGTATTTGAAGTCAAGCCCACTGAATGTGTCGAGCAGATAAAACGTACGATCCTGCCCGTTCCACTCCAGCCACTGCATGATAGCTGTAGACTGAAACCCAAAATTGACACCACACTCAACGAAGTCGCCCTGAAGTTTGCTGGCGGTCTCGGCAGCCCATAGAGCGATGTGCGTACGCCAGTGGATCGGGTCGTCCTGGCCCGATTGCTCTGCTCGTTGATAGGAGGCCGCAAAGGCGGGATCCTTCATGAAGGCATGGCTATGAACGGTGCGTAATCCGTCTTGGTTGTAAACCCGGTCGTCACGTGCGCGTTGAACCGTGTAGCCGGTGACTGATTCGATGAAGCGCTGGACAGCACGTGTAACACTCATTCAGAGATTCCTAGGCATTATCAGAGTAGATGTAGGGATACCTTACACATGAAGCCAAAAGAGCAAGTGCTTTCCATGGATTGACGGCTTGCAATGGCCCTCGCAGCCTGTCGGAGAGGCGGTCTTTGGAATCGCATGTATGTTGCCAACCCTGAAACCGGTGCTTCTCTTGATCCTATGATTCCCCGCGAACTCCGCGATTTACTCAGGCACGCCCGCAACTACGTCAGCGGGGATGCCGTCGCCGCGTTAGTCCAGCTGGCTGCTATCCCGGTCATTGCCAGCATGCTGACAACGGCCGATTATGGTATGTACCAGATTGTCGTGACCTACATCAGTATCGCTGCGGTCGTGCTGACGTTTAATTTTCACGGTGCTATCAGTCGCTACTACTACGAGGAGACCGTTGACACCGACCGCAAGGAGTTTGTGGGTACTTCAGTTGGCGGCTCACTGCTGCTTCTGAGCTGCTTCAGCGTTATTGCGATGCTGATCATTCGCTGGCGCGGCACACTGTACGACATCGATCTGTGCCTGGCTGCATTAATCGGATTGTTTGGTGCCTGTAGGGTTCTGAAGACATCTGCTCACTCCATCTGCATCGCCTTGAAGCGGAGCGCGCAATCCGCCCGCATCCAAGCACTGCATGCGATATCCACGCTGGCAGGGGCATGTATGTGGTTGATTGCAGTTGACCAGCCCGGCTACTTGGATGTCCTGTATGGCCTGCTCTGCGGCGAGTTGCTTGCCTTGGGACTTACCGCTGTGGTCGTTCGGGATCAATGGATGTGGCGCCCCGCACGAGGTCATCTGCGGTATATCGCTGGCTATGCCTTTCCGCTAGTGCCGTATACACTGGGAAATCTGGCCTTGGCACAGATCGACCGAGTGATGATTAAGCATACCTTGGGCGCTTCTGATGCCGGCTTGTACAGCCTTTCATACAACGTTGCAATGTCAATTGGCATGGTGGCATTGGCGCTGCAGCGGACAATCACTCCAGATTGGTTTGCCTTCACAAATAAGAAGCTATTCGACAAGGCTGACGCATTGATTGAGAAATCGTTAGAGCTGACGCTGCTGGCTTCGCTTGCCGCGATGTTGTTTGCCGGACCGTTCATGTCACTCGTGCTGGATGAGCGCTATCATGACTCGCTATCGATCATTCCGATTGTCGTGGTGGGCTATGTAACGCAAGCGATTGCTGGCTACTATCTGCGGGTGATCGGCTACACGAACCGTATGGTGTTTGCGGCTGCCGTTAGCATCGTTTCCGGCATCGTAAATGTCGCACTAAATGCGGTGTTGCTCAGTCGCTACGGCTACAAGATCAGCGCTTACACGACCTTCGCTTCGTTTGTTGTGCTATTGACTGGATCCTGGTTCGTTGCTCGTTTTGTGCTGCGGCAGCGCGTCCCGCCTGCGGCCGTGATCAGGAAGCCTCTGGTGCCGTTTGTTCTGGCATATCTGGTCTCGCTTGGCTCGCACCACGCTATGGGTACGCTTGCCTTGGCTGTCGATGCGTGCCTGTTTGCGGGTGTCGCGATTCTGGCAGCCAAGCGCCACTTGCGAACAAAGGAATCGAATTGATCGTGTCAGGCGATGCACCACACGTATCCATCGGGCTGATTGTGCGTAACGAGGAATCCTCGCTACGCGAAACGCTCGACTGCATCCTGCAGCAGGATTTCCACGATATTGAACTGATCATCGCGGACAACTGCTCAACCGACCGCACAGGTGAGATCGCAACGGCAGCGGCAAAGCAGGACCCTCGGATCCGCTATCATTGCCACGAAACCAACCGTGGGGTGAATGGCAACATTGCCTTCGTATTTGGCGCCGCCAAGGGGGAGTATTTCGTGCTTGCCGGTGCACATGACCTCTGGTCGCCCGGCTACTTGAGCGCCATGGTGCGTACCTTGGATGACGACGCATCCGCCGTCCTGGCGTGCCCAGCTTCACGCTGGATCGACGGCAATGGTGCGGAGGTGAGCAAGCCCGTGTGCGTGTACGAGACGGGCGAGCTGACGGCGCCGGGACGATTCGCCTTTGTCCTCTGGGGCAATCAACACGCAATTTACGGCATGATTCGTCTCGCCGCCCTACGCCAGGTCCGGCATCATTTTGGCTGCTTCGCGGCGAGTGCGCTGATTCTTGCTGGACTGTCAGTACTGGGCCGCCTGGCCCATGTTCCGGGAGCCATTTGGTACCGCCGATTAACGCAACCGAACGAGAACCGCTCAGTACGAATCCAGCGGTATTCGCGGGTATTGTTCTCTCAGCCCAGACGGATGATTCTGATTCACTGGGGCTTGATCCTCCGTCTTCTCTCTACGGCTGCGACAACCGGTTCGGTATCTCTGTGGCACCGCATTCAACTGATTGCCGTGGCTTCTACCGCAAGCATTCGCTACCTGGAACCAATGGTGCACGACGTAGTGGATGTGCTTCGGTGTCGTTTCTACGGCGGTGACTCTTGATTCGATCACGATATCGATGAGTGAGCCTATCACAGTGTTTGGTGGCAACGGATTCGTCGGGCGCCATGTCGTCCGGCTACTGCAGGGACAGGGCCAAGCGATCACGGTTCCGGCGCGCGGTAAGGAGCTTTACCAGAGTCACCTCGGGCATGCGATCTATTGCATCGGGCTTACGGCTGACTTTCGCTCACGGCCATTCGATACCGCGGAGGCACATGTTTGCCTGCTGCAACGTCTTCTCACACAGTGCCGCTATCATTCCTTTACGTATTTGTCGTCAACCCGTGTATACCAGGGCTTATCAACTACAGGCACCGAAGGCACATCGCTGCGGGTATGCCCCGAGGATCCTGACCATCTGTACAACCTTTCGAAACTGATGGGAGAATCCCTGGTGCACGCGGCAGCAGGCCGGACGCATGTGGTGCGGCTATCCAATGTCTACGGGGCCGATTGGTCGAGCAGCAACTTTTTGACTTCTGTCATTCGCGCAGCCGTATGCGACGCCCACGTCGAATTGCGTAGTCCGGGAAATATCACCAGGGATTTCGTAGCTGTAGACGATGTCGCCAAGTTGGTGGGCGCGATTGCCTTGACGGGGCAATCCGCCAGCTACAATGTAGCCAGCGGACGCTCATATCGCAGCGATGAGGTCTTGGCTGCGGTGCGCGCCCACACGGGGTGTCAGGTCTCCTGCCCTGTACCCGACACGGATGCAGGTAGGTTTCCACAGATTGACATATCGCGCATCCAGCAGGAGTTTTCGTTTCAGCCGCGCCTGCTGCTGGATGACCTGAAGGATTTGATTTACACGTTTCGCCTACACCAGACCAAGAAGGATTGAGCATGCTAAGAATTGACAACGAACGAGCCGTTGTGGTCGTTGACGATGAAGGCGAAGAACGAGAGATACCGTTCAGCTCGCCAGAAGCATTCGCCATCGTATCGAAACTCTGGCTGCGGGTCGGCTGGGATACCAAGTACGTATACAGCTTTGCCTGGATGGGGCGACCGATCATTCAGCTGCCCGAAGATATGATGCGCATTCAGGAGGTAATCTACCAGGTAAAGCCCACTGTTGTGATCGAAACAGGTGTGGCGCACGGCGGCTCCCTCATCTTCTACGCATCCTTGCTCAGCGCCATGGGCGGCGGTCGCGTTGTCGGTATCGACATTGAGATTCGGGCGCACAACCGGGCGGCGATTGAGGCTCACGAGATGTTCCCACACATCACGTTGATTGAAGGGAGTTCGATTGACCAAGGTATCGTCGACCAGGCCGCCGCACTGATCGGACCGGACGACCGTGTGCTGGTCATGCTTGACTCCAACCACACGCGAGATCATGTACGCGCCGAGCTTGAACGATATGCACCGCTGGTCACCAAGGATTCGTATATCGTTGCCGCAGACGGCATCATGCAAGACCTGTCCGACGCACCACGTGGAAGCGAAGACTGGACGTGGAACAATCCTGCAGAAGCAGCACAGGAATTTGTCGCCACACACTCCGAGTTTGTGCTTGAAGAGCCACCGTGG
>DMTJ01000475.1 GCA_003477185.1 Lentisphaeria bacterium | reverse complement strand
GCGGCAGCGTTCTTGAACATCTGCTGCTTGAGTTTCTCGGGCAGCATCGTGGAGCTAGACTCTTCAAGAATTTTCTGGTTATTGCGCTGTACGGAGCAATCACGCAGCCCCAATACCTTGGTGGTGCCGTGGCCGTCACGCAGGATTTGGATCTCTACATGACGCAGGGAGACGATGCATTTCTCGATATAGACATCGCTGTTGCCGAAGGCGCTTCGGGCTTCGGCTGAGATCTTGAGAAAAGACTCTTCAAGGAGGGCAGGGTCCTCGACGATCTGAATCCCCTTTCCGCCACCGCCGTGGACGGCTTTCAGGATGATGGGGTAGTCAATGTTGTCGCAGATGTCTTTGGCCGCGGTCGCCTTGGTCACGATACCGTGGCTCCCGGGGACCACAGGAATTTTGAGCCGCAGGGCAGTGTTGATGGCGTTGGACTTGTTGCCCATCAACTGCATGCTGCGAGCGCTTGGCCCGAGGAAGTTGATGCCGTGGGCATGGCACATGGCGGAGAAATGCGGGTTCTCAGAGAGAAAGCCAATGCCGGGGTGAAGCGAATCGCACTGCTCGCGCTCGGCAATACGGACAACGCTGCCGGCGTTGAGATAGCTCTCATCCGAGGTGTTGCCACCGAGGCAGACTAGGGTGTCGTTGTCGCCGAGCATTTCTGCGGGCACGGAATCCATATCCGCATCTGATTGGACGAGGACCACCTGAATGTCATTCTTCTGTGCGACGCGCACAAGCTTGACTGCGGTACACCCTCGGGCGTGTATCAAGACGCGCTTGACCGGCCGGAGCAGGTCCATCGAGTGGGTCATGGTGGCCATTTCCTGCTCTTCGGGCTCACTGCCGATATCGTCAAGGACTCCTTCCTTCAGGATGCGCATCAGGACGTTGGTCACAGACTCTTCGGCAATCGGGATCGCGCGATCGATTTCGCGGAGCTTGTCGTCCAAGTCGTCGACGAAGGGATGCCGGACGAGGCCTTGCATAGCACCCGGTGTCTCGGACAGATAGTTCGAGAGCGTAGAGGTGCTGGGCAGGTAGGCCGGAACCACGATTTGGCCGGCAAATGGCATATTTGTGCCGGAAAAATAGTAGGTCTGTGCCAGTGGGTGGGTGACAAAGCTCGCCTGCGCGCCACCGGTACAGTCGCCAAACCCGAAGATGATGATCGGCAGGTTATTATCCCGCACGAACCGCGTGATTCGGTCGTTTAGGATGGCCATCGAAAAGAGTGACCCTGCTCCTTCCTTGGTCTGCATACCACCGGATGAGACGAAAGCGACCACGGCGTGTCGTTTGCGTGCGCAGGTGACGAGCAAGCGACAAAATTTCTCGCAGCTGGCCATATCGAAGGCACCAGCTTGAAAGTCGAGATTGGAAATGGCGACGCCAACTTTGCGCCGGAGTGGGCCCTTTAGCTGGGCGATTCCAGTGACTAGACCGCATGGCTTGATGTCACGGGACAGCGCTTGCTCGATAGACAGGCGAAAACCGGGGAACTTAACCGGATCGGCGGTCATTAGGCTGGCGTCGGTTTCTGCGAATGTGGAGAAGAAGGTTTCCTGGATGGAGCTGACATTGCTGACGCGCTTCTTTTTGACCCGCTGCAGAAGATCATGAATGAGGATATCTTGGTAGGCTATGGCCAAGCGATTCCAAAAATCCTTCATACCCAGATCACGAGGGGTGATGCGCCCCAAATATTCGCGACCGGCAATTTCGCATTCGTAGTACTCAGGCAGCAGGTGCTCGAAGGTAAAGGTGATGATCGCAAACAGTGGTTCGGGTATGCGCGGGAATACGACTTTCTTCCAATCTTCTACGGACTTCAAGATACGCCCGCGCTGAGAATGGTGGATGAAATGATTCAGCCACAGATAGAATTGGTCTTTGAGCTGGTTCTCAATGCGCCGGCTGCCCTCGGTCGCAGGTTGCTTGGCAGCGAGTTCCTTGGCTGCTTTCTCGAGCGGCTCTTCGATCAGGCGGCTGATGGAGTCGCGCGAGATCACGTTCTCGTCCTTCACTTCACGCGCAATGGCGATCTGATTGTGGATGATGTTGTCGTAGATAAGGTCGAAGATCAGCACATTCTGACACTCTTCGATGAAGCCGTCGCGAAGCTCATCGTGCAGCAGGAGGTCTAGGACCGTGGCGTTGTCGCCGGTGCGTGCCTTGCGTCCTGGGTTAGAGCGCAGATGATCAATCAGCAGCAACAGGCTGCTGTGGGCACCGGACTTCCAGAGACTGTAGAGGTAAAAGATGACTTGCAGATAGAGATCGTTCCGCGCCTGCATGAACTTGGTGGACGGATTGCCGCGAAGCAGCTTCATCAGCCGGCCGCGCTCGGCACCCAGCGCATGCCGACGATCCATGAATACTTTCCAAGCCTTACTCAGGTGATCATCGTAGCGAATCTCGAGAGGGTTCTCGACCCACTGCTGGAAGGCGTTAGCGTGCTCCATGCGGCGTCTTTCTGAGAGTTCGCCCTGGGGCACTTCTACGGTTGTGAGCCGGCCGTAGCTCTCGATTGTTGTTGATTGAATGCGCTGGCGCAGGCCGAGGTAGCGCAGGTAGCGGTAGGTGGATCCAAAGACGCCGAACTGGCTCGGGTTGCGCGGGCGCAACATGCCGGACTGTCGCTCAAACTGTGAGAGTGCGTCGCCGGGCTCGAGGAAGCGATAGACGCTGCGCGAGTAATGGTCAAAGATCTCCGGACGCTCGCTGACGAATAGGCCAGCGGTCTCTTCGAGGGAGGCGATGCCGCTAGCGATCGCATCTGTGAGATTTCCTTCGTTCTCTTTCTCGCCGGGGACGTAATCGATAATGCCGTCTACGTAGCCCTGCTTATACAGCTCGTAGGATGAGACGCCGACGTACTTGGCGCATTCCTGCCATGACAAGTCGTACTTGCGGGCGATGCTTGCCATTCCCGGTGGCTGAATCGTGTTAAACACGCCGTCGCGGACTGTCAGTAGCAGATTTGTGGTGGCAAGTGGGATTGCGCCGCCAGAATATCCGGCGCCAATCACGATCCCGATTGTTGGGACGTGTAAGAGCGCCATTTCGGCGATCAGCCGTGAAATCGCGTGTGCTTGATTATCGCGATTGGCCTGGTCACCTGCGTCTGCCCCGGGGGTGTCAATGAGCGTGATCACTGGAAGCGAGAACTCGGCAAACTTCTGCACCAGTTCCACGGCTTGGAGGTGGTGAGAGGGGAGCCAGACGCCGTTGTTGGCGGTTCGCTCCTGCCCCAGCACGCCAACTCGCCGCGGGCTGCCATTGAATAAAATTTCGACCTCGGCTGCGTAAAGCGGGCCATCAATGGTCTCGCGCAGGATCGTGCCAAGGCGCTTTACTGTGGCTTTGGCCCCTGGTCTGTTCTTCTGTTCAGAAGGCGTGACTGAGCGTGCAATGTAGGCGTCTACAGGCAGCGCTTGTAGCGACTTCACTTGGGCGTGAATGGTTCTCGCTGGGAGCACGCCCCGCAAGCGTCTCGAGGCTGTCGTGTGGAGGCGGGGGAAAAATGCAGAATCGTTGGATTCCTGCTCCGCCATCTGGAAAAGTTGATCAAGCCCGCTCGTTCTCTTGGCCATTGTCTTCCCGCATCAAATTAAAGGTCTGGTGGGCGGGGTCGTCCCGCACCGAAAGGGTACCGCGCAGCAACGGCTTTGCAAACCTGAACGGAGGCTTCTGGGGCTCGTCTTGGTCATTGACTGGGCTAAGTTTGCATCCTTACACTAGAGAGCCGCATTTGCACAGCAGAGCAAGATGTAGGACGACTTCGACCTACAAAAGGGCCCATCAGTGGTTCGGTGCGGCCGCGAATGGGGAAGCGTGGAGCCTGCTTGAGAAGGCGGAGTTGGCCGCTGAGGAGGCTGATCTGCTGCTGCGGGCGGCTTTCGCTTCCCCTACCATTGGTATCAGGTGCGCCCTGACTTGAATCGCTCACGCGCCGATTGCCAGGTCGCATTTGCCTGTGCGCGGGTTGGACTTGGGGGCGAGGCGCTGCACTACGCGGCGCGTGGTTTCTTCCGTACTTGCGAGCACGAGGTGGCGAAATGGGAACAGGCCTTTGCCCATCTGGCGGTCTCCGCCGCTGCGCATGCTGCAGACGTATCGGGGGTGCATCGCGACCATTACGATCGCGCTGTTGAGGTGTGGGCACAGCTGAGCAGCGAGAATAAGACGCTGTTTGACGTCTCGCTCGCAGTGGTTTCCAAGCCACATGCCTGAATGTCAGTCTACGTGGCAACTGGTGCGGGCAGGCGGCATAGTCTGAGCTTCGTTCTGTCAATTTCAGGAGTAAGCTATGCCAGGCCAGCCCAACATTGTCGTGTTCTTTACCGATCAGCAGCGCTGGGATTGTAGTGGGTTGCACGGCAATCCTCTGGATCTGATGCCCAACTTCGACCGTCTGGCACAGGCAGGGACGCACGTCGCAAACTTCTTCACGTGTCAGCCGGTCTGTGGGCCAGCGCGGGCCTGCATTCAAACCGGGCAGTATGCCACGGTGAACGGATCGTATCGTAATGGCATTCCGCTGACCAAGTCGGTAAAGCCTTTGGCGGAGCATTTCAAAGACGCTGGCTATCGCACCGGATATATTGGCAAGTGGCACCTGGCGCAAACTGGCCACGGTGCGGTCAATGAGGAGGATCGTGGCGGATATCGTGACTGGCTCGCCGCGAACGTTCTCGAATTCACCTCGCACGACTACCACACCGCCCTCTATAATGAGGACAATGCTGAGGTAGAGCTGCCTGGCTATCGCTCCGATGCCATGGTGGATGCCGGAATTCGGTACATCAATGAGCACAAAGAGGAACCATTTTTTCTGTTCATGAGCTTTATTGAGCCGCACCACCAGAATCATGTGGACGACTACCCTGCACCAGATGGATACCGCGAGCGCTACGCAAATCGCTGGGTGCCGCCAGATCTCGCGGCGCTCGGGGGCAGCACCCAACGCCACCTGGGCGGATACTATGGCATGGTCAAGCGTCTTGATGAAGGGCTGGGGCGGATTACGGACGCGCTTAAGTCCCTGCAGCTGGATGAAAACACCATCGTCGTATTCTTTAGTGATCACGGGTGTCACTTCAAGACCCGAAATGCCGAGTATAAGCGCTCCTGTCATGAAAGCTCGCTCCGAGTGCCCTGTATGTTTCACGGCGGTCCATTCGCCGGTGGCGGTCGTCGTGACGAGTTGGTCAGCCTGATTGACCTCCCGCCAACACTGCTGGACGTTGCTGGAATAGACGTGCCTGATTCGATGCACGGGCAATCACTGCTTTCGCGGGTAGAGCGCACCGGGGCGGACTGGCCGGACCACGTCTACTTTGAGACCAGTGAGGCAGAGACTGGGCGCGGAGTTCGCACAGAACGCTGGAAGTATCACGTGCGCGCTCCAGAGGATGCCGCCGTCGTCGATGGCAAGTCGGACGTGTATGAGGAGTCGTTTCTCTACGACCTGCAGGCCGATCCGTATGAGTTGGCAAACTTGGTCGGAATCGAGTCCTACGGTGGGATTAGGTCTGGCTTGCGCGAAAAGTTGATGGAGCGACTCGCGTTCGTGGGTGAAACGCCGGAGATTGCGCCGCCGCCGGGCACTCGCGGGGGGCAACGAATGGTTGCCGATAGTGAAGTTGCTTCGCTTGGGTTTTCACACAATATTCCCGGGAGGTCGCGATGAAATTTCGGGGATTTGCGGACTCCGCAACACTGGAACAGGAGATGTGCGACTTGTTGACCGAGACGTTTGGACAAGAGCAGCCCCGTCCGCATGCGGTAATGCTTGCTGGTGGCGGGACGCCTCTGGCTATCTACGAGGCGCTGGGGCGTCAGAACCTCCGGGCAGGCCGCTCGCTTCATGTCATGTACAGCGACGATCGCTTGGTGCCAGTAACGGATCCCGGGAGCAATTACGGCAACTCACAGGCCATGCTCGCGGCGTTGCGGCTTCCAGCGGAGCGGGTGATTCGTGTGCGTGGGGAACTGGCACCAGGCCCGGCGGCCCAGGCCTACGGGGACCAACTTGCGGACTTCGCAGGACGCGGCGGGACTTTTGCGCTGGGGGTGCTCGGGATCGGCAGTGATGGCCATACGGCTTCGCTGTTCTCGCTGGCAGCGGCCCAACGCACCGATCGCCTGACTCTGGCTGTGGAACGGCCGGACTTTCTACGCGTCTCGGTGACCCGTAGTGTCCTTTCCCGGTTTCACCACCTGGTGATTCTGGCCACGGGGGAGGGCAAGCGTGAGATCCTTGAAACGCTTCGTGACGCGCCCGAATCCATTCCTAGTGGCGTGGCACTGGCGGGGCTCAATGTCGAAGTTTGGACGGATCTGGTGATCGGTGACCGTGATGCTTGATTTTATCCAGCAGATTGCCCAAGAAGCGGGCGCTATGGCGCTTGCTTACCGCGCACGCCTCCATGCCGTGGCTGTGGATTATAAGTCAGTCCGCGATCTGGTGACTGAAGCCGATCGAGAGATTGAGCTCTATCTGCGCAAGCGCATTGCCGACCGCTATCCAGGTCACGGCATTCTCGGGGAGGAATTTGGGGCGAAGCAGGGCGATGCCTACCGCTGGGTGATTGACCCCATTGATGGGACAGGTTCGTTCGTGCACGGGCAGCCTACCTTCTCCGTCTCGATTGGCGTACAGCATCACGGCGTGGGCGTTCTCGGCGCTGTCGCCGCGCCAGCGCTTGGGGAATTGTTCTTGGCCGAACAGGGAGCTGGTGCCTGGTGCAATGGCGCGAAAATCTCCTGCAGTACCGCTACAGAGCTGAATCGGTGCATTCTGGCTACGGGCTTTGCCTGTCTGCGCGATGGCGCGGCGCACAATAACCTCCCGTACTTGCATGCAATTCTGCCGCAGCTACAAGATATGCGCCGCTATGGCTCCGCGGCGATGGACTTGGCCTTTGTGGCTGCCGGGCGCGTGGACGGCTTCTGGGAGCTAAACCTGCACGAGTATGACATCGCCGCTGGCGTGGTTCTGGTGCGAGAGGCTGGTGGAGTCGTTAGCGACTTCCATGGGCGGACAGACGACCTGCCTCATCGCGTCCTGGCGTGCAACGCTGAACTGCACGCCAAGATCGTTAGTCAGTTCGCAAAATTGGAGGATGCGCAGGATGCCGCGCTCGCAGAGTAGTCCGCCTGGCAGGGGCAGAATCCGGCTGGCAAGGAAAAGATTTTTCTTTTTCTCACAATGTGGGTGGACAAGTTCAAGCTTCCTGCGTAGTTTACGCGCTTTCTCGTTTGGGCTGTGGGCACTTTTTGCCTGCTCGGATGAGGAATGCAACGCTAAGTTGCGTGAGGTCGAACTGGCTCGCGAACTGGCAGAGGAGGAAGCGCTAGCAGCAACCGCAGCGCTGATTCGGACCGAGCAAACGCTCGACACAATCCGGAGCCGACTCGCCACCGCACAGGCCGAACTCACGGAGCTCCGCGATCAGCTTGATGTCATTCGTGTGCAAATGGCAAGCCTGCTCGTGAACGAAGAAGTAGTGTCTGAAGCGCAGGCGCTGGTTCGCTTTGTCAAAGAAGCTGATCAGGCGAAAGCGGCGTTTCATCAGGCCTACGAGGACTTACTGGCCTGTAGGCGGCACTGGGAAGCCCTCCTAGATTCGCTCGCGGGCCCGGATCGGAAAATTTATCAAGAACAGCTTGATGCAAAACTGGACCTAGTTTTTGTCAGTTTGCAGCGGGCTGAACAGTATTTCAATAGTAAGGAGAGCGGCAGACACGGAGCAGCAACGGACGACGGATTGCGCGTCTTGAACGTAAATGATGATCTTGAGGTGGTGGCGGTGAATGCCGGCCACAAACAAGGGCTTCGCATTGGACAGGTTCTATCTGTCGCGGAGGGCAGGGCCAAGGGCGCTGTACTTCGTGTGATTGAGATCAGACCTTCAGTCAGTGCGGCCATCATACAATCAGGACGGCTTAGGCATCTCGCACCCGGAACCCCATTGATTCGCGTCGTAGTGCCGGACTAGTTAGGAGAAGGATAGAATGGAAAAACGCGCTATTTCAAAATACCGTCGAATCTCGGCGTTTAAAGCACGTGATATTACTCGCCTTATTCAAGGCAAGTCTATCGACGAAGCGCTACGCATGCTTGCGTTTGCTCCGCAGAAGGCTGCCCGGCTGGTGGAGAAAACACTACGCTCTGCAATAGCAAATTATGAGCAAGCGGTGGACGGCGATGTAGACCGCTCGACACTGCTTGTCAAGGAAGCACTGATCGGCGAAGGCCCGTCAATGAAGCGTATTCGCCCTAAGGCTCGGGGGATGGCTGGCCGCATTATTAAGCGATCCAGTCACATCCGGATTACAGTCTGGGACGGAGAGCAAGCGAAAGACCTGGTTGCGGACTACTTCGACGATGACGAAGAAGAGACCCTCGCCGGCGATGAAAATGCGGAGACGGAAGCTTCCGTCGCCGATGACGATCAAGAAAACGAAGGATAGGGAGGTAGCAGCCCGTGGGCCAAAAAGTAAATCCTATCGGTTTCCGCGTATCGGTAACCAAAGATTGGCGCAGTCGCTGGTTCGCTCGTAAGCGCGAGTTCGGTGACATGCTGCACGAGGACCTGAAGATGCGTCAGTTCGTGCAGACGCAGCTGTCTCAGGCAGCGGTGTCGCGGATCCAGATTGAACGTTTCGCCAGCCGGATCCGTCTCACCATTCACACGGCTCGTCCGGGAATGGTGTTTGGACGGAAGCGCGCTGAATATGACGCGTTGAAGAATTCCCTGTTCAAGCTATTAGGCACGAAAGACAATGACGTCTATGTCGACGTTGTCGAAGTGCGTTATCCTGAGCTTGAAGCACAACTCGTGGCCCAGAATGTGGCCATGCAGCTCGAACGTCGTGTCGGTTTTCGCCGGGCGATGAAGAAGGCGCTACAGACGAGCATGGATATGGGAGCAGTCGGAATCAAGATTCGTTGCGCAGGTCGCTTGGGCGGCGCGGAACTAGCTCGCACAGAAGAGTATCGCGATGGCAAAGTGCCATTGCATACCTTGCGTGCGGACGTGCAGTATGGCTTTTGTGAAAGCGTGACTACTGCCGGTTTGATTGGTGTAAAAGTATGGCTATGTCGGCCGGATAATATGGAGGAAAAGAACAATGCCTTTGATGCCAAAAAGGGTAAAGCATCGCAAGGTTCAAAGAGGAAAAATTCGAGGCAACGCGACCAGCGGTAACGTCCTCAATTTTGGAGACTTTGGGTTGCAGGTTCTGGAGCGCGGCTTTATCACAAACCGCCAGATTGAAGCTGCACGTATTGCGATTACGCGCCACATGCGCCGACGTGGTCAGGTCTGGATCCGGATGTTCCCGGACAAGCCGATTTCGAAAAAGCCACTTGAGACGCGTATGGGTAAGGGAAAGGGTAACACAGAGGCCTGGGTGGCTTGTGTGAAACCTGGCCGTGTTATCTTTGAAATTCGCGGTTGTTCCGAGACTGTGGCACGTGAAGCGCTCGCTTTGGGTGCTGCCAAACTGGGGCATCGTTGCAAAATGTTGTCGCGTGAGGGTTGATCGATGAAAGGTAGCGAAGTTGCAGAACTGACGGAGTTGGAACTGACGGCGCGTCTGGAGGAGACG
>DMTJ01000270.1 GCA_003477185.1 Lentisphaeria bacterium | reverse complement strand
ACAATGATGGATATCGGTTGTCCCGGAGCCGCGGGCTCCGCGACATATATCGTTCGGCGCAAGTCGGAATTCTGACTCCCGGGGCTGCAAGGCGCCCACCACGATTGGCTTGACGGGTCCATATGTTAGTGAAGCGCTAGAAGAAGAGCAGAGTCCAGTAGATTCCCCAATGGCTTCTCACGCCCGAGCTCTGCCACCAGGCTGTGGGCAGTCCAGGTTTAAGTTTACTGCGTCACCACAACGTCTTTCGCACGGGATGTGGGGGTAACGGCCAGGTCCACGATCTTGCCATCCTGGACGCGGCCTTCGATCACGGTTTTATAGGGCGCATGCAGCCGGAATTTCACGTTCCAGTCTTTCGGCCAGGCGGGGCGCAGGTAGATCTTCTTACCCTCGGTCTGCAGAAGCATGGCTTGGAAGGCTTTCATGAGCACGCCGCCGTGATCCTGATCGGGAATCCAGTCCATGTTCGGCCCCCAGAAGGCGGGAAAGCGCGACCCTTTGTGATGGTTGCGGGCCCGGCCGACCAAGTTTTCGCGGGCCTCGTCGGCAAGCCCGAGGTAGGCCATGAAGATCTCATCCTGGCGCCAGCCGTTGTTGCCGCGGGCTGTGCGATGATGCAAGGTCCGGCGGCCCATTTCAGCATTGGGTTTTTCGAAGGAGGAAAGCCGAAACGGAAAGACACAGTAGAGCTCTGGAACTTCTCCGTTCTTACACATGGCGAAGGCCTCTGCTGGGGCAAAGATGGTCTCGCCCTTGTGCTCGCGGGTGGGAAGATCCGGTAGCTTCGCCTGCACCTGCGTCCAGTACGCTCGCATGGCAGCCGTGGTCAAGTGCTCGGGCAGGCCAAGCAGACGATTGGTGACGGCATGCATGCCCGCGACTGGATCCATCGGATTGGTGCATTCCCACCAGGTTTCTAGTGCCTGAGCCGGATGCATCACTAACTTCCCATTCTTATCGACGTCGTAGTGCTCGACGAAGAAGGTCAGGATCTCGGTGGCGAAGGGAATGGTGGTGTCCTTGAGGAAGGCTTCGTCGAGGGTGTGTTCGTAGCGATCAAGCATCATGAAACTCATCTCAAGCCCAGAGACCCATTCCCACTTGTGGTAGCGGTTATCTTGGAGCTTGTCTTCCCGCTCTTCGAAGGGCGTCTCGCCATAGGTCTCGGCAAACATTTCGCCCCAGAAGTACATGCACTCGGGCACATAGATCCCGCCGTGGCCGGTATGCCTCCGGGTGCGGTACTTGTGATACTCAAAGAGATCCTGGCAGTACATTTTGTAGAGTGGATCTGTCATCTCTACATCGCCGGACGTCAGCATGCTGATATAGGGCAGGCGCGTGTTTTGCCACCAGTAGCCTGGCCCCCAACGGCGGTAATCCGGGCCCCGACTCTTGTCGTTTTCAATCCCGTCTACGGTGAAGATAGACCCGTTGAATTTGATGGGATACGCCCCGCGTCCGGCGCAGGCATTGATGTAACGCTGCAGCGCATACGCCCGGCTGAGCACAAAGGCATCGCTTGCGGGTTTGTCGTCTTTCGGGCCGGCCACTTGCTGCCCATCGAGGAACAGCCTGGCCTGCCCGGTTGCACCGTTCAGAACGGCCACCACATGCTGCCATTGGTTCGCTTTCAGGCAGCCACTTGCATTGAGTTGCTGCGCACCCACGATCAGGCGCAGGCTGTTTTTAGGATGTGTATCGAGCAGCAGCCCATCATCGCTGCCAGGCATGGTCTTATCGAGCAGACGTACACTCTCGGTGAGGCTGTCCGGGTGAATCCACAGCTCTGCCGTCAGTGACGTCGCGTCGGTCCAGCGAGCGGAATTCTGAAGCTCAGAATGGTTGGCGGGCGTACCGCTGAACAGGACTTCGCTGCTGTCCGTTGTCGCTCGATCTGAGCGGGTCTTGGCACGCTGTTGGATCTCGTCAGCGCTCAGGGCGCGCGTCAGGATCGTGCTCGGGCCAAATTGGCCGGTAAATTTGTTGCCGCCATTCGGGTTGATGCCGAAGCGGACGTTGAGGGTGTTGGAGGGAACCAGGCTCGTCGCCTTGGCCAGCTCCTCTGAGCCTGACGTTGCGTGGATCCAGCTGCGCTGCCAGAAGGCTTGCCACCACGCTTCGTGATCGGCACGCCGCTTGGCGAGTGGAACCGCCTGTGTCTCCGCGATCACCTGCTCCGTCGCGGCCAGCCATTCGGCTTCCGTGGCGGGATGTTCGGTGTGTACGTAGAGATCGAACCGATGGCTCTTCGCTCGTGAGGATAGCAGGTGGGTGTCATCCAGTCTCTTGGCATTGTCCGCTTTGATGATGGCGCCGAACGTCCTGTGGAGCAGCGGGTCGAGTCGCTCAAAGTCAGCCATGCCCTGGATCTTTGCATGCATCGCGGGGCCGACCGACTTGATATTGCGGTGATACCAGCCAATCCTGCCTTCTTGATTGTGGAGAAGGTTATCTGGCTCCATCACTGTGGGGCCCAAATTGCCCCACTTTTCGCCAGGCCTGGGGCGAAACAGATGAACGTCGCTGCATTCCCAGGAGCTGGGAATCGACACTTGCTCCGTGCGCCAGAGTTCGATTGCAGCAGTCGCCTCCGTGTCCTTCGGGCCGTCGATTTCGGCATGAATCACCGAGTGATTCGCATCCGCCCAGAGGCGAATCTCCGTCTCTCCGCAGCGGGCCTTGAGCGTACCATCGACCAGACTCAGCGTTTGCAGAAAGTCGTCGGTGGCAGGTGCGGGGTTCAGGGTGATGCGGACGCGGCCTACCTTCAGCAGCCGTCCGTTATCGCCCCAGGAATCGGTGCGGGAAATGTAGAAGACCAGATCGCCGTTCGGTTCAATCCAGGCATTCAACCCGGTGGATCCGTTGCCCAGCGGCGTGGACCCGTGCTCGTCTTTGCTGGGACTCGCCCAGACCACATTATAGCGCTCAGGTGAGAACATGGGTTCGATCGCATTCTTTAGGGTTGGTTCTGACGAAACTGACAGTGTGCTGGCGAGGAGTAGGGCCAGCGTTGGGAGAAGGGGAGAGTTCATGCTTCATGCCTTAATTACGGAATGCGTCGCCAGGTTGCGTAGGCGGGGCTCTGCTTTTGCCTGTGATGGCGAGTCTGAGAGGTCTAGGCTAAACGTGCTGTCTTCGGTATCGGGTGGCCAATGCCAGTTTATGCTCGTGAATCGTCACGTCGTACTCGGCGGGGGCCCCATGTGAGCCACCACCGCGTCGCCTTCTCCCCAGGACCGGGCCCGATGTCTATCTGAAGCGGATCAGCGTGGCTTGCGGGGGTTGCGGTACCAGGTTGACGTGAAACGTGCGATCAAAACTGTGCAGGGCGAGGTTGCTGTCGTCCGGAATCGTGCCGCCACTTGTGCCGCTGGAGTAGCCGGTGCCGTCTGCGTAGCTCGAGCCGGCTGTACCCTCCAGGCGCCACCCCCAGAATGAAGGGGTGTTGTCGTGCAGGATGTCTATGGCGTACGTCGTGTTCGAACTGAGGGTGACCGGGCTGCTGAACTCCATGGTCCACCAGTCGCCTTGCGTAAACGTCTCGCCGACGACAGACGACTCAGTCACCAGCGGGGTGAAAACGCCCCCGGAGACTGTCCCGACGCGGAAGGTGTACTGCTGGTCATCGGCCGCAGCATTCCCCCCACTGGTATGAGACTTAAAGGAAAAGGCATCAAGGGTGTAGCCCAGCGCATTGACTCCCGTGGTGAAGCTCTGGCCCATGGCCGGCCGGCCACCCCAGACATCGCCCTCGTCCGCTGCGTGCCCGGTGCCACCGGCCAACTGCGAGATATCGGCATTATCGACGGTAGGTGCGGTTCCGCTCAGCGAGATGCTGGCAGCCTGGGCGGTCATCGCCGCTACGACTAGGCCCGCAAACAGTTTTACTCTAATCTTCATGATGATTCCTCTTTACGCTCTCTTTGCTCACTGAA
>DMTJ01000140.1:4035-8076 GCA_003477185.1 Lentisphaeria bacterium | reverse complement strand
CAGCTGGGATTTGCCTACGACTGGGATCGCGAATTAACCACCTGTGATGCGGATTATTATCGTTGGGAGCAGTGGTTTTTTCTGCGGTTGTTAAAGAAGGGCCTGGTTTATCGGCGCAGCGCCATCGTGAACTGGGACCCGGTTGATCAGACCGTGCTTGCCAACGAGCAGGTCGTAGATGGCAAGGGCTGGCGCAGTGGCGTGCCGGTTGAACGCCGCGAAATGCAGCAATGGTTTCTGAAAATCACTGACTACGCCGACGAGTTGGTTGATTCACTCGACACGATGGACGGCTGGCCTGACAGCGTGAAGAACATGCAGCGCAACTGGATTGGCCGTAGCACGGGCGCGGAGGTGGACTTTGCGCTCGCGGAGGGCGACGGCAAGCTGCGCGTCTACACGACTCGGCCCGACACGCTGTTCGGGGCCACGTACATGGTCGTGGCGCCGGAACATCCGTCGCTGGCCACACTCACCAGCGACGAGCAAGCGGAGGCGGTCACTGCCTATTGCAGCGCCGCGGCGTTGAAGTCTGATCTGGACCGCACCGAGCTGGCGCAAGAAAAAAGCGGCGTCTTCACTGGCTCGTACGCGATCAACCCGGTCGACGGCGAGCGCATCCCGATCTGGGTCGCGGACTACGTACTGATGGACTACGGCACTGGGGCCATCATGGCCGTTCCGGCGCATGACTCACGTGACTTCGAGTTTGCCAAGATGTTCAAGCTGCCGATTCGCTGCATCATGATGCCAGATACCGAGGATTGCGAACTCCGCAACCAGGTGCTGACTGGCGCGGCCTGCTGGACCGCGGATGGGGTCTATATTTCGTCGGCGAATGATGCAGAAGGCCTAGATATCAACGGCAAGTCAAAGGCCGATGGCATCGCCACGGTCATCGACTGGCTGGGGGCTCGGGGCTTGGGCGAAGCGACGGTGAACTACAAACTGCGAGACTGGCTGTTCAGCCGGCAGCGGTACTGGGGCGAGCCGTTCCCGATCATTCACTGGGAAGACGGCGAGATCTCGCTGGTAGACGTAGACGATCTGCCACTCACCTTGCCAGACCTGCAAGAGTACATCCCGGGTGAAGGTGGCGAATCCCCGTTGGCAAATTCCGGCGACTGGCTCGACGTCGTAGATCCGGCAACCGGGCGCAAGGGCCGCCGCGAGACCAACACCATGCCGCAATGGGCTGGCTCCTGCTGGTACTACCTGCGCTACATGGACCCGAAAAATGATAGCGCAGCCTGGGATGCGGAGGTCGAGAAGTACTGGATGCCGGTAGACCTGTATGTCGGCGGCGCGGAGCACGCGGTGCTGCATCTGCTGTATTCACGGTTCTGGCATAAAGTCTTGTTTGACCTGGGCCACGTCAGTACCGATGAGCCATTCCAGAAGCTGTTCAATCAGGGCATGATTCTGGCTCACGCCTACGAAGATTCGGTCGGCTCCAAAGTGGCGTCTGATCTGGTCGAAACGCGCGACAACAACTACTTCCACATCGAAACTGGCCAGCAGCTCAAGCAGATCGTGGCGAAGATGAGTAAGACGCTCAAGAATGTGGTCAATCCCGACGACGTGGTCGACGAGTTCGGTGCCGATACATTGCGTCTTTACGAGATGTTCATGGGCCCGCTACAGGCGGCGAAGCCGTGGAATACGGAGAGCCTGGCTGGGGTCAATCGGTTCTTGCAGCGCGTCTGGCGGTTGTTTATCGCAATCGAAGGGACCTGTCACGCGCATCTGAATGACCAGCCCGCAACTCGTGAGCAGCAACGCGTTCTGCACCAGACCATCCGGAAGGTGACCAAGGACATCGAGTCGATGGACTTCAATACTGGCATCAGCCAGCTGATGATCTTTGTCAACGCTTTCTCTGGCGCGGAGCAGTTGAACCGTGAGGTGATGGTGGATTTTCTAAAGCTGGTCTCGCCGTTCGCGCCTCACCTGGCCGAAGAAATCTGGCAGCGCCTGGGCAATCCAGATACCTTGGCCTACGAGCCTTGGCCAGTGTTCGACGAGTCCCTGGCTGCCGTGGACGAGGTGGAGATTCTGGTCCAGATCAAGGGCAAGCCCAAGGCGCGTATCGTCTTGCCGCCGACTGCCGATGCCAAGACCATGGAGGAAACGGCGCTGGCTCATGAGGACGTGCAAGCTGCGATCGCTGGCCTGACCGTACGGAAGGTGATTTGCGTTCCTGGCCGCCTGGTGAACATCGTCGCCACGTGACCACTGCGCACCTGCGTCTGACTGAACAAGGAATTGAGCTTTTATCCCATGTTCAGGCGGGCGCAAAGCGCACGGAGTTTGCTGGGTGTCATGGCGACGCCCGTAAGCTCCGGCTCGCAGCCCTGCCCGTGGACGGGAAAGCGAACAAGGAGATCCTACGTTTCCTCGCCAATCACTGTAACGTTACAAGGCGTGCCGTCTGCATTCTCGCAGGCGCGAAGTCGCGGCGGAAGCGACTGAGCATCCACGGTGAGTTGCAAGCGCTCTGCGCTCGCCTTGAGTTTCCTGCCGCAAAGGATCTTGATCGGGGCACTCCGCCTGGGCAATGATTTTCCGCACGGCCCGGCCGAAAAATGGAACCGCTACCGCTCGTCCTCCTACACACCTCGTATCGGATCGGGTTGAGGAGAGAGATTGAAGGCGTGGTCCCATGGAATCGCCCACCCCTATCGTCCACCTGGGCCCCCCTAAAGAGTCGTGTACACCGCGAAAGTTGCCCCCTTTGCTGACGAAAACGTTGAAGATTGGTACCGCGGGGATTTCCGCCGGATCGATATCCCTGCCCCCACCGAACAGGATCGACAGCTTCCTGACTCCCGGCCACGCCAACGCCCCCGCTGGCTGCCGCAGTCGCCTCGGAGATATTTGGCACTTTTTGCGATTGCGGTCCTGAAATTTACTGGCATTGTTTTTAGCGCTTGAACCCCTTAAATTCCCTTTATCTAAAGAGCTGCTTTCATGGACTTCTCTGCTCTGGCCTCCTCGGTCCGCTCCTTCCAATCATCTTCCCGTCGTCTTGTCGGACATGTTCCTACCATCGCCCTCACGCCAGTCGTTGACGGGCGGACTGGTGCCTATGAAGGCAACGTCGAAGGCACCTGGCAGTTGGTCGAACGCGTGTACAACCTGTTGAAGGATGTGCAGCTTCCCGATGGCACGCCGATTCGCCTGGTAACACCGCCAGAGATTGTCTATGGCGCCCGGACTGGGGCCCTGGCACAGGAGCACTACTTACGCGAAGGCGTGTCCGCAAACATCTGGATCAGCCGCTCTTGGGCCTACAGCGACGAGCTGATGTCCGCATGCCAAGGCATTGGCAGCACAGAATGGCACCAGGCTGCGTATGGCTTGAATCAGACAGATCGCCCCGGCGCTGTCTGGTTGCAGGCATTCTGCGCGGCAATGGATGAGAAGGAACGTCCGATCTTCAAGATCTATAACCCAGATCTCGAAGGCGAAGAAGGCGAACTGGCACCATTCGTCGCTGAGCGGCTGCAGCGGTTTACCCGTTGCGCCGCAGCAGTCTCCGAAATGCGCGGTAAGAACTACTTAAGTGTCGGCGGCGTATCCATGGGAATCATCGGCAGCGATGTCGTCCGTAACGTGCTGCTGAAATACTTCGGCATGGGCTCGGTATTTGTCGACATGGTGGCCATTCGCGGGCGCATCGACCACAACCTCTACGACCACGAAGAGTTTGACCGCGCCTTCGCCTGGTTCAAGAAAAGCTTCGAGTTCACGTTCAACGACAACGGCCCGAAGTGCGACGACGACCTGCTCGCCGAGTCGATCAAGATGACACTCATTGTCCGGGACATGATGGTGGGTAATCCACGGCTTGCCGACCCGGCAGTCGGTAAGGCGCAGGGCTTCACCGCTGACGTCGAACATGCGCAGGGCTACAACGCCATCGCAGCTGGCACCCAAGGCCAACGCCAGTGGACGGATCTGTATCCGAACTTTGACCTGACCGAGTCTATTCTCACGACCTCATTTGACTGGGATGGCCCGCGCGAGCCCTACGTCGTG
>DMTJ01000140.1:0-4021 GCA_003477185.1 Lentisphaeria bacterium | reverse complement strand
CTCGGCATGCTGGTCGCCCAGCTGCTCACAGGCCTGCCGCAGTTGTTCGCCGACATTCGCACGAACTGGACACCGGAAAGCATCCAGAAAGTGACCGGTGTTGATGTCGAGGCGTTGGTGCCTCGCGGCCTGATCGATAAGCGAAACTCCGGTGCCGCATCGCTGGACTTCGCGGTCGACGTGATCGGCCTCGTCGCCCCAGACCACGATTTAGCGCCGCACGAGGTATCACGCGCGATTCGTGGCGATAAGGAATTGCAGCAGAGGCTGATCGACGCCGCCTGTGGCGGCACCCATTACATGGCAGCTATCCTCGAATATTTTCCAGGCGATGGCCTCTCCAGCCATTATCGAACACCCGGCGGAGTCCCCATGACAGCATACCGCTACAACACCGTTGGGCAGAAGCTCAGCGTCTCTATTGTGGAGGGCGAAACGGTGTCGTTGCCCACTGATGTCGAGGACAAGATTTCCGAGGTCACGAACCCGACTTGGCCCGAGAGCTACTGGGCGCCATACGGCATGACCTCGTTCGAGTACATGTCTGCCATGGGACCGAATCATGATGCTAATTCATTCGGTCTGATCGGTGCCGACCTCATCACCATCAACGCCATGCTGCGAATCCCGGTAGACTTCCACAATATCGCGGACGAGGAAATCTTCCGTCCGAGCATGTGGGATCGATTTGGTGGCGACGATTTTCGCGCTTGCGAACATCTGGGACCGGTATACGCCTGATGGCTGAGGAGCCTAAGAAGAAGCGGCCCATCCGACTGGGATCGTCTAAGTCCAAGAGCGGCAAAAAGCCAACTCCATCGCTCATGCGTGGTACCAAGACCAAACCGGGTGCCAAGGCCAAACTGGGTGCCAAGGCCAAGCCGCCGACTCCTAAGCTCACCGAACCCATCGATACAGCGGGCGAGCCTCCTCCGGTAGAGAGCCAGGCTCCGCCGCCGCCCCCGCAGAAGAAATCCCTGCGCATGCGGAAGGCGCCGCCAGGCAAGACGGCTCCCGCGCCGCCGAAGCCCCCAGTGCTCCCGCGGCAGTCGGCCCCCACCCTTCAGCCAGCCGATCACACAACGAAGGCGGTAGCACCGTCGCCACGAACACCGAGCAGCACCCCAGTCGTCACTAAACCAAAGATCCGAACCGGCCCCCGGACGACAGGTGAAGAGCCAGAGAACAAGAAGGTTCTCCCCAACTCGCCCGGCTTACCGTACGCGCTGGTTCAGGGCGAGCTCGTCGACGCCCCGGGCTCCCAGTCTGCAGTATCGCCCAAGCAACGCTCATCGCTCGAGCGGCCGACTGACACCGGGTCGCTGACAATGCGAATACCAACGTTGCGCAATAAAGCACCCGCGCAGGCTCAAGCCGTGGCCCCCACCGGGGCAATGGCAATGGCCGCTGGGGCCAGCCCCCAGCCCCCCCGGGATCTTGCGGATTCTCTTCGCGCCCACCCACTGCCCGATGCGCTCCAGCCTGGCCAGCGGCCGGTCGATAGCCGGGAAGTCGAGAAGCTGGCAGCGGGAGAGCGGAGCTTATTGGACGCGCAGCGGCAAATCGCCACGCTCCAGAGCGGTCGTGACGCCATGAAGGAACAGAATGAGCGATTGCAGCGCGAAGTCCTAGACGCGCAGCGGCAAATCGCCACGCTCCAGAGCGGTCGTGACGCCATGAAGGAACAGAATGAGCGATTGCAGCGCGAAGTCCTGGACGCGCAGCGGCAAATCGCCACGCTCCAGAGCGGCCGTGACGCCATGAAGGAACAGGATGAGAGACTACAGCGCGAAGTCCTGGCTCTCACCAAAGAAAATGCCGAAATGCAGACCGCGCAGACCGAGGCTCAAACCCACGGCGCAGCTGGCATTCGCTCGCTCCAACTTGACCTCGACAAGGCTGCCAGCAGAAATGGCGTCCTCCAGGGGAAATTGCAGGAGCTGATCGTTGAGAAAGTGAAGCTCACGAAAGGCAGTGAAGCACTTAAGGGAAAACTAGCCGAGGCTGAGCAACGCGCGGAAGCCCTGAAGGAGACCAGTGCTCAGGCAAAGCAGATCCCAGCGATGCGCAAAGAGCTGGCTACAGCAAACGGAAAGCTGAAGGCAGTGGTCGATCAGTACCGCACTCTCAGCGTCAAAGCCAAGGGCCACGAGGCCGCGGCCAAAGAGTATCTTGACCAGAAGATGGCGCTTGAAGCCAAGCTAGCGAGTGCCCAGAAAGTGCCGCCAGCAGCATTCCTCGCGGCCAGAAAGGAAGCAGCTGAGTTCAAAGCTCGCGCGGGAATCCTGACCAAGAAGCTTCAGGGGCTCGCTGGCTTGGATCAGAAGACGTTCGCGGACCTGAAAGAGAAGAATACAGAGCTTGAAAAAGCCGTCGAAGCCAAGAAGAGTGATGCAGCGCGGCTGACAAGGCTTGAGATCGAAAATCGGATTCTCAAGGACAAGGTCACCGAGTTGATGCGCTAAGCGCAAGGAAGACCGCAATGTTCAGGCGTGCGCGCAGAAGGAAGCTAGCCAAGGATCGCACGCAGGGCTCGGGTGCCGAACAGACCGGCCCCTTTCCAGCCGTACGCGAGTTAGTCGGGGCCCGCTATGAGATCCAACGCATCCTAGGTTCAGGGGCCTTTGGCATCGTCTACCAGGCACGTGACCTGCGCTTGGGACGAGCTGTCGCGATCAAGTGTCTCAAGCCTATGTCCGGGCAAGGCTTCGAGGATCTCCTGCTCGAAGCCAGAGTTGCGGCACAGCTGGACCACCCCAATCTTGCGACCGTCTTCGACGTGGTTGAGGCTGACGACCAGTGCGCCGTAATCATGGCCTACCTTCCCGGAGGCAGCCTACAGGATCGAATGGGTGCCGGCCCGATTGCGGGCGACCGGATCCTTGAATGGTCACAGCAGATCTTCGGCGCACTGGCCAGCGCCCATCGCGCACGGGTCGTGCATCGCGATGTAAAACCGGCCAATGTCCTGTTCGATGCCAACGGTCACCTGCAGCTCAGCGACTTTGGCATCGCGGTAGAAACTCTCGCCGCTGAGTCCATTCCGGCGGGGACCCCCAACTACATGGCCCCGGAGCAGATGATCAGCGGCCAGCCCGTAGACCAACGCGCAGACCTTTACGCGGCCGGCATCCTCATGTTTGAGCTGGTAGTCGGCGAGCGCCCTTACGACATCGGCGGGGTCTCATCCCTAAGCGAGGCGTACGATTCGCTCGAAGTTGCACCATGGCGGTCCACCATGGCAGCAAGCGGCCGCTTGCCGCTTCCCTATCTGCAGCTGGTGGATCGGCTGACGCAGCGGCGCCCCGAGGATCGGCCGCGATCGGCCGCAGCCGTCCTGCGGGTGCTAGCTCAATTGCAGCCTCGGGTCTCTGCGCGCGTCTACGCCGAGACCACTGCCGAGGAGGAACGAGAAGATATGTTTTCCGACATTCTGCGCTTCGCCCTGCTGGACAACATTATCTCCCCAGGCGAACGTCGAGACCTGATCCGCCGCGCCGAGCGTTTGCGCATCGAGCCAGGACGCGCACGCGTCATCGAAGAGGCGATTCGCAAGGAGCTGGACGTACCATCCCTTGTGCAGGTGGCCACCTTCGAAGCCGAGGCCCTGCGCCTCCTTTCGGATGGAGATATGTCAGACAGTGACGCAACCAGCCTGACAGCGATGGCTACCGAACTTGGCATCTCAGAGGAGGAGAAGTTTCGCATCCAGGATCGCGTTCTCCTCCAGTACAAACTGCAGGGAACTGAGCACACGATAGCTGCCCCCAATACACACAGCCGCGACTGATGCAGCTTCCCTGGCGCAATCTTCACTTCATCGGGCTCGGTGGCGTTGGCATGTCCGGCCTTGGCCGCATCGCACTCGAGGCTGGCGTTTCGGTAAGCGGCAGTGATCTCGTGCCCAGCACTGCCGCAAAAGAACTGGCTGGCCTCGGAGCCCAACTCACCATCGGTCACCGGGCCGGGGCCCTGCCCCTGCACAGCGACTTAGTCATCTACTCTTCCGCTGTACCAGAAG
>DMTJ01000589.1 GCA_003477185.1 Lentisphaeria bacterium | reverse complement strand
ATCTGGATCACGGGGCAATAACGGACCTGCGGCGTCGCATGCAGATTGTGTTTCAGGATCCCTTCTCATCCCTCTCCCCCCGCATGCGCGTGGCCCAGATCGTGGGCGAGGGACTCCAAGTGCATCGCAGCTTGAGTTCGGGTGACGTTCAGAAGCGCGTGGCCGACGCGCTCGCGGAAGTGGGCCTGTCTGCGGACATCGCAGACCGCTACCCGCACGAGTTCTCGGGGGGGCAGCGCCAGCGTATCAGTATCGCGCGCGCCATCATTCTTGAGCCAGACTTTCTGGTTCTGGACGAGCCGACAAGTGCTCTGGACGTCTCCGTGCAGGCGCAGATCCTCAATCTGCTCGAGGAAATCCAATCGCGCCGCGGCCTGGCCTACCTGTTTATCACGCATGATCTTGGAGTTGTGCGCTATATCGCTGACCGTGTCGCGGTGATGTATCTCGGACGTATTGTCGAGCACGGGACCACTGCGGAGCTATTCGCTTCCCCGCAACACCCGTACACCCGGGCGCTGATCGACGCCGTGCCACAGATTGGTGCTGAGCTATCGCCAGTGATCAGCAGCGGCGATGTCCCGTCGCCCTTGGCACCACCCCCTGGCTGTCCGTTTCACCCTCGTTGCCCGCTGGCTTCAGAGCGCTGCCACGTAGAGCGGCCGAGCTTGCACCGCCAAGCCGGGACCACGGTGGCCTGTCATCATCCGTTGACCGCGCCAGATTTGGCCGCCACCTGACAATAGCACGGGCTCGCCGAACTGCGTCGCAGCCTGGTAGTAGGCTGCGTGTCAGAAAATGCCCCAATGAATAAATTCCCGCTTGCACTTGATTTGAGCAGTAAATTTCGTTAAATTCTTCTGACTCGCGGATTTACTCTGGACATTTTTTGGGTTTCTGGTATCTTTCGCGGCTTTTCATTGCAGGATTTATCTAGAAACGAGTAAGGAGTACTACCATGCCAATGTACAGTCGAGATTACGTGCGGGGCCTGCTTGAAGTAGTCAACGAATCCGCAGTCGATTTATGGGAAGACGACTACCAGCAAGAGCGCCGTGAGGCCGAAGCAGAGCTACGTGCTCGCGAGCATGCAGCTGAAGCAGCAGCGCAGGCTTTGTTGTTGAGCATGCGGGAAGCAGACGCGCTAATGGCTCCTGTCGTCGACGAACCCGAAGAGAACCGTGACGCCAAGGAGGTAGGAGGCGGAGAGCTCAAAGAAGAGACCTGCGTCGCCGAATACGGGGCCTGATTCTCGAGCTTACTGCGAACTCCGCATAGAAAAAGCGCATTGCTGAAAGGCAATGCGCTTTTTTTATGGCCAAAATTAGCCCACCCCTCGAAGGGTTTGTACATGGCTGCGCCGTGAAGAGGCAAGTAAGTCCGACAGACTAGGGGGACGATCAGTTCTCGAATTCGTAGACTTCTTCGCCTACTCGCCGCCAGTTAAACTTTTCACGGGCGATCCGTTCCACAGTATAGGGATCAGATTCAAGCAGTGCGATTTCGCTCGCCAGATGTTCATGATCCTCTCTGGCTTCCAAGAGCAATGCCTCGGTCTTTCCCAGATCAGCTTTCGCGCGCAAATATTTTGAATATTCGGGCAGGACCATTGTCAAGCAGACGCATAGAACGCCTACTGAAAGTAGTCTAAATAGTGCTCGGCCGAGATTCGGCACGGACGGTCCTCGCTCAATTTTGACGAAATTATAGGAAAGGCTCTTGAACCCGGTAACCTAGCAAGTGGCTGCTGAGGCGCAAGACTTAATCCGAAAAATATCAGAAAACTACTTGGGGCCGCCTGTTTTTTGAGCTTGCGATCACGCTGCTGCTCGGAGCGCGCCGCAGCCATGCCGGAACCTCCGGAGCGCGCTGGCTTGCAGAGGTGGACCGCAATACCCACTGCGCCCTCTGATCATTGGTGGGAGGCTGTTAGGTTTTTATGAAGTCTGTATGTGCGGGATGTCCGCGCATTTACGCAGCGGAAGGCTGTGAACAAATGCGTGGACTTCCGCCAGCCATTTTTGAGAAAAATCCGAAAAAATACAAAATGTTTCGTAACCTTCTTCTTTAGAAGAGGTTAGGTTTCTTGGAGTATTGTTGCTAACTTTTGTTAGCCTGTTGATAAGCTGTTGACCAACTGATGAAAACTTTTGCCTATGCGACGGTGCAAACAGACTGGCAGAAATTAAGAAACAACAAGGTTTCGTCTACGTTAAAGGCGCTGTCCGCGAGCAGTTTCTCTGCCAACCTGAGGTTGCGGCGCGCCTCACTCTGTGACGGGGCTTCTCCGGGCGTGGATCCATAAACTTCCGGGTTTGGCAGCTTGTTCAGTTCAATTCCCTGCGCTCGCAAGAATTCATTGCCGAACCACGTATGAATCGCCGAGAGTAGCTGTGAGCGTTGCGCTAAGTAGTCCGCAGTAGTGGCCGCGAGCAACTCCTCTCCCATGCGTTTGTAGGCCGCCTCCGACAGCATTTGCGTCTTGCGTTGTGCTGCTAGTTGCTTAAAGCGCTCCTGTGCCCGTTCCTCAGCAGCTTCCTTCAACTCCCCGGCGATAGCGGAGATCATTCCGGCAACAATGCCGGACGTGGCTGATCCGCTGCCTTTGCGGAGAGCGCAAATCTGGGAATAGAATGCCTCGATTCCCGGAAAGGAAGGATGAAAGGTATTGCCGCGGAGAGCGAGGAGCTGGCAGCGAGAGCGGATGGTTGGGAGGAGCTTTGCCGGATTTGCCGTCACTAACAGCAGCATCGTGCCTGGGTGGGGCTCCTCGAGGGTCTTCAGAAATGCATTCTGCGCGGCCGGCAACATCGCGTCTGCTTCCCAGAGCACGGCAATGCGCAGCGCACCGCCAGTGCGCAGGTTCAGGTGATGCTCTAACGCTCGAATCTCATCGATTGGGATGGTCCGCATTTTGGACTTTGGCTGCACTTGGTGGAGATACATGTAGGTGCCAGCCAAGAGCCGATTACAGGAGGTGCAGGTACCGCAGGGCTCCGCTTGGGCGTCAGGTGACTCGCAGAGGCAGCTTGCGATCCACGAATCGGTAAATCCCTTCAGCGTCTCTTCATCATCGCCTGAGATAAGATAGGCGTGAGCGATCCGTCCGGAATTGCGGCTGTAAGCCAACCGCTCAATGAGAACGGGGAATCGCTCAGAGAACTGTGCTAAGGGCATCGGTCACGCTGCTCATAATCTGGGTGTGGATTTCGTCAATACGCTGCGTGGCATCGAGCACGCGGAAGCGGTGGCGATTCTCGGCCGCCACGCGGAGAAACCCTTCTCGGACGCGGCGATGAAACTGGACCGACTCGTCTTCGATCCGGTCTTCCACAAAGAGTGTCTCTAGGCGCATCTGGCCGCGACGGGAACCGGCGGCCTGGTCCAGGTCCAATAAGAACGTGAGGTCAGGCCAGCGCTCGCCTACCACGGCATTATTTAGCGCGTGGATGAGCGTCAGGTCCAGCCCGCGGGCATACCCTTGGTAAGCCACGCTTGAGTCAGCGAAACGGTCGCAGATGACGATATCACCTGCTGCCAAAGATGGCTGGATGACCTTGCGCACCAACTGGGCGCGGCTGGCTTCGAAAATGAGCAATTCGGCTTCGTCGCAAACGGCATCTGGCCCGCAGACGTGCTTTACTATGCCGCGCAGTTGCTCGCCCACCACGGTGCCACCGGGCTCACGAACTTGCTGCACGCGAAACTCTTCACTCTGCAACGCCCGAGCAAGAAGGCGCCCCTGCGTGGACTTACCCGCGCATTCCGGCCCCTCCAACGTAATGAATAATCCCCCGGGAACCTCTTTGGCCATCATTTTTCCCTGATCTGTGGTGCGATCGCATACTATACGCTTTCGTCCATCGGCTGCCACGATTACACGGGCACCCAATGTGATACATGACACTAGCGGGTTTGCAGCTATGGTACCGTCTTCCTTTTATTCAAGGTGGATACTCGTTGCTATGTCGCTGTTGCTACAGGCCCTCAATCTGAAGAAATCTCTTGGCGGGAGAGTTGTCGTCGATGACGTCTCTCTGCAGGTAGAATCAGGACAGGTGCTGGGCCTGCTCGGCCCCAACGGGGCCGGTAAGACGACGACGATGCGGATGATCTACGGGTTTCTTAGACCGGATGCAGGTTCGATCATCATAAACGGCGTGGGGTTCGACGCAGATGTAGCCGCTGCCAAGCGCAGTATGGGGGTGTGCACGCAGAGCGACACCTTCGATACAGATTTTACCGTGCGCGACAATCTTTACGTTGCGGCATCTTATTTCAGACCCCAAGTTCCGGATCTCAACGAGCACATCGCTGGCCTACTGCAGCGCTTCGGGCTTGCGGAGTTCGCAGACCAAAAGCCGGATACGCTTTCGGGTGGCTACTGCAGACGGCTGATGGTGGCCCGGGCGCTTGTAAACCGACCCAAACTCCTGTTTCTGGATGAGCCCACGACCGGGCTTGATCCGCAGGCTCGGAGAGCTCTGTGGCGCTTAATTCGCAGCTTGCGTGAAGAGGGGCTGGGAATCGTGCTGACGACGCACTACATGGACGAAGCACAGTTCCTGTCGGATCAGTTGGTGGTTCTGGATGAGGGGAAGGTGCTGGCGCACGATACGCCTGAGCAAATTCTGGGCGAGTTCGTGGGCGAGCATGTGATCGTCCTATCTCAACCTCTTGCTGATTCGGTCACTGAATGGCTGCGGAGTGCAGAGATTGTCGGGCATGAAGGCGTTCCCGGCGAGCTCCACGTTCCTGTGGGCTCAGCCCAGTTGAGTGGCTTCGCCGCCAGCTTTGAGACTCTGGACTACGATGTCCGGAAACCCAACCTGGATGACCTTTTTGAGCGCTTAAGCGGGGGGGCACAATGAATAAGCTCAGATTCTACGGGGCCATTCTGGATTGGCAGAGCCGGGCTGTATGGGGCCGGCATATGAAGGTGTATCGCCGAAATTGGTATACCGCCTTCCTGCCGCCCGCAGCGGAGCCTGTCCTTTTACTGCTGGCATTTGGCCTTGGCCTTGGTGCCCACGTAGGGGGCATTAGCTTTGGCGGTCGTGAGGTGAAATACGCCAGCTACATCGCGCCCGGAATCATCGCCTACACCATCTTTCTCACAGCGTTCTTCCAGACGCTGTACGGCGCCTTTATCCGCATGCATTACCAGCGCACGTGGGAAGGCCAGCTTACCACGCAGGTCGAGTTGCCGCATGTCATCTGGGGGGAGATCATTTGGGCTACAGTTCTGGCCGCGGTGTATGCCTCGATTGTCGCTGTAGTCATTATTCTGTTCAACTTCACGCCACTCATAGACATCTCTGTGT
>DMTJ01000432.1 GCA_003477185.1 Lentisphaeria bacterium | reverse complement strand
CGCCCGCGGACGCGACCGTGTGCCAAAGCTTTTGTGCGAAGGAAGCCCCTTCCGCTGGTCGCACGGCGAGAGTAGCTTGTTTCAGTCCCCATTTCTCTGGAGCGCTGCAACGAAACTGTGCCGCATATTCTGCGGCCCAGTCTGCGCCCTGTTTTCTGGAGTTCGCAATGGTGGAGAGCTTCTCCTGCTGAAACTTTGGCAGCGCGCGCGCGGCCCAGTTAAACGCTTCACCAGCATCCATTTTCATGGTGAACGCGGCCTGCAGCAGCTGAGAACGGAGCCGAGCCTGCTCCGCCCGTCTCCCGTCCCCGATCAATGGTAGGAAGCGGAGCTAACTGGCGGCAAAACGCGCTGGAAGCCATGCTGCTATAACGAGCACCAGCAGGGCCAATCCGGCTCCAGCGGCCGGGAATAGCAAAGGCTCGCCGGGGAAGGCACCCGTACTGATGTAAGAGAACTTTGGGAATATCATAGTGCCCAGGCCATACAATAGAACCGAACAGGCAATGGCGGTTACGGCTCCTGGCGCCGAAAAACACGACTGACGCCGAGGCTGTGACTCGGCCAGCAGCTCGAGGATCGGCGTCAGCGCTTCAGATTCCTGTGCCTGCTCAATCATCGCGATCTCAGCGTCAGAAAGTGTCGTTACATGACGGATTGCTTCGTGCAGCCGAAGGCCTTCCTCGCATACGCCTGCAATCCAGGCACACGCCGCATCAAGATTACCCCGTCCATTAGTAAGAACTGGGGTGCCGACTTGGAAGCTGCTATGATTAGTCCTGGTTCGGCTCAGAAGCGTGAGTGCATCTGTGAGTGGCATTCCTCGTTGTACTGCCCAGGCAAGAACGCGGAGCAGGGATTGCAGCTCGGTTGGACGAGTTTGCCCGCCGGTGAGCTGATGAGTCAATATCACGTGCCGTCGCTCTGTACCCAAAATATGCTACACTCCGATCGGCATTTCCATTCCAGTAGAGTAGGTTGGCAATGATACTCTGCCGCCCGAACTGCCCCGGAATATTTATGCCTGATCCAGCACACTCAATTATCGTCGCGCCTGGTGGCGTAAAGGTATGTCCTGTCCTTACTCGGTCCGGCGCTCACGGCCGCGAAATCCTGGCATTTGTGCATCCCACAGCGGGGCACCAGATCGTAAAGGGGACGCTTGAGGAAGGGGAGGCTCTTGAACCCGCTGCCTTGCGTGAATTGGCCGAAGAATCAGGCATAGACAGCGCCAGAATCATGGCCAAGATCGCAGAAATTGAAGTCCCCGACTATTGTCAGTTCTGGCATGTCTACGAGTGTGAAACGGATGCTGATCTTGCGGAGAAGTGGAGTTTCTTTGCCCAAGAGGACGAGGGCAAATGGTTTCATTTCTTCTGGATCCCGCTGGCTCAGCTGCCAACGAAAGATTGGATTGACCAGTTCCAGCCAGTGATTTCGGCACTGCAGGATTGGTTTGCCGCGAAGGACTGACCGCGGGCAGACTGCTAGCGCTTCGGTTCGTTCTGCAGAGCGTACAGCATGCTCAATATCGGATGAGAGACTGTCAGAGCGATTAGCTCGGCTGATGATCGTCCCGCTTCTGAATTGGCGGTCTCTGAGTCTAGCAGTTGCAGGCGCTGCTGGTGGGAAAGGGGCGCGAGCAACTTCCCCGCTTTGGAAAAATCGCAGAAGTAGATCATTCGATCTCCGGCCTCGAAGACGACGTGTCCATTGGCCGTATCTAGGCAGGTGATACCCAGCGAGGACAGCGGAAAATTCCTGATTGCCGTGTGGCTCGCGCCCCGCCATGAGAGTGTCCCGTCACGGCCGTCGCTCAGCAGGTAGCTGCCTTCTCGAGAAAAGGCGGTTACACCATCTGAATGGGCGATGACCTCTGAGAGGTCTCGGTTGCGAAGATCTATCCTGACAATCGCGCCGCTGAGTCTCGCGATTGCCAGCTGACTGGATGTCACCCGGCGCAGGCTCAGGGGGCGCTCGGCGACCTGATTGTCGTATGATAGGTCACCGGCAAGGCTCTCGAAAATGGCCCGCCCGCTGATATCCGACGACGCCACACGGAGCCCATCTGGGAAGATTTCCAGCTGAGCAATGCGCTTGCTATGGGCCTTTAGGCTCTCTTGCGGCTGGCCTTGATCGCTGAATAGCAGAAGCTGTCCAGTAGCGGTTCCGACACAGATCATGGAGCGATCGCTGACTGCCAGGCAGCGGGGAGAGCTCTCAAGGGCGAATAGGCTCGGTGACGCGCCATCGGTCAAGTCGCGGGGCGCGAGGGAGCGATCTGCCGTAATCGCTGCAACTAGAGCGGCATTATTGGAGATGGCAACATCGTGCACGACGGCGGCGGCCTGCTATTGTGCGAGTTCGAGGGCGTAGGCCGCATCCCAGACGCAATTCATCCGTCCATCGGCACTGGCCACGAGTGGCTCATCTACTGCCGAGACCACACGCGTAGCGCTGTGATCCAGTTTCGCCTTACGCAGCCAAAACCGAGTCTGGCTTACGGAGTAAACCGTAATCTGTCCACTGTCATCGGCAGCACAGAACAAAGCCGCTACCGAGTGGATCGCCGCTGCGATTGGCGTAATCCCGCTGCTGGTTCTGGTATTAGGGCCGTGAAACGGCCCCCCCCGATCGACCTGCCAAAGCGCACCTTCGGCGATCGCGACCGTACCCGCTGCCTTGGCCGATGATCCAGCGACATCGCCAGTCGCCGCGCCGTATCCTACGAGAGGCTGCAATTCGCCATCCAAGCCGTCAGCCGCGCTGGCCCGTGGCCAAGGCCAGACGCAGTACGGAAGCAGGTACTTTCGCCTGCCGGTCTGCCTGCTCCAGCGGATCAAGTGCTCGTACTTCTGATGTGCCTGTGACGCCGCAACATGGGTGATCTGACGCTGGGCAAGCCTGGACCCATTTTCTCGCTCTAGATAGAAAAGGTTGCCCTGATCGTCGCGGAACCAGACCGAATCTCCTAGAGTTTCCAGTCGCCCGAATAGAGGTGCTTTCCATCTTGAGAGAAGGCGAGCACGAAGACAGCTGTATCATGCTGATCGCCCGGCGAGTGCAGCGTCCCGTCCTTACGTTAAATTAACCTAATTTGCCCTGCTGATCTGCCGCTTGCGACTGTCATTCCATTAGGCGAGAAGGTCAGAGTAAGAACCGGACTTTGGCGTGGCTGGACTTCAAGAATGGGCGGTGGAGCCTGCTGATAGGTTTGCCAGAGTGCGATTTCCGCAGCCTGCTTTATGCTGGGGTACTCCTGTGCAATCGATAGCGCATGCCGATAGCCTCGTAGCGCCTCCTGCCAATGTTCCAGATGCACATTGGCATCCGTCTGGGCGGTCAGACTTTGATCGAGGCGCTGGTCTGCAAAACTGCGCATCTCATTCGCCTCGTTCGTGGCAATGATCGCTTCCTCCAGCCGCGGTTCCTTCTCGTCGCATTCCATCCGTATCTGGTGAAATGCGGCAAAGGTGGAGGTGCGCGCTCTGCGGTTGGGCCCCCAGTACCGGTCGTACACCTAGCACGGCACTTAGGTCCTCTGCGAGCGCCTTGGCAGATTGATAACGATGATTTCGCTCCCTGCCCCGGGTTTTCAGCAGCACTGCCTCGAGATCACGCGGGATTGTCCAATCCAGCTCCCGAGGCGGACATTGCTCGACGCACCGAATGGTGGCAAGCATCTTCTGGAGGTCCGTCTCCAGACAGTAGGGATAGCGGCCCGTAAGCAGGAGAATATTGGCGGGCTTGAAGTCTCGGTGAATCGCGCCGCGCTGGTGGGCAGCCTCGACTCCTTCGGAGACGCGAATCATCAGCTCAATCGTTGTTCGACGATCGATCGCGCAATCACGCACCTACTGGTCAAGTGGGATCCCCTTGACCAGCGGCATGGTAAAGAATGCCTCGCCAAAACCTGTCTCGGCGAACTCGATGATCGGCACGATATACGGATGGTCCAGCATTGCTGCGACCGCGGCCTCCCGTCGAAACGAAGCCGATCTGCTTCACTGTTCGGTCGCCCCTGGCTGAGTAGCTTGAGCGCGACTTCTCGGCGGGGGTTGGGCTGCAAGGCTCTGTAGACATGGCCCATGCCACCTTTGCCGATAAAGCCGAGAACCCGATAACTGCCAACCGCTGTGAGGATTGCTGCGGTGCGATCCTTGGCGGGAGTATTCTGGTGGGGTTCTTCGTGCCGCTTCGCCGCCAATGTGGCATTGCCGGTATCGTCCCAAGCGACGGTAATGTCACTCAGGTCCAGTAGGCAGTTGGCACAGCGCTTAGATTCTGTGTTGACTTCCTCGTTGCACTCCGGACCGTGTAGCATCTTGCGTCACGCAGTGATGCTTGCCTCAGCCGGGACCGCCTGCTTGAGGCGACTCGCAAACGCGGCCATTCGCGTCATGGCGATCTCAATATCCTCGATGGCGGCGGCATACGCACAGCGGACGAAGCCTTCGCCGCACGCACCAAAGCCGACCCCCGGCACAACTGCTACCCGCTCTTCCTCCAGCAGGCGCCGTGCGAACTCCGCACTGCTGAGGCCACTGGAAGAAATGTCAGGAAAGACATAGAACGCGCCTTGCGGGCACATACAGGAGTAGCCCATGGCATTCAAGCGTGCGACCACCAGGTTCCGGCGTTCGAGGTACTGCTGTTTCATCTCAAGCATTTCCCGTCGGCCATTCTGCAGCGCCTCGACGGCAGCCTCTTGGCTGATCAGTGATGCGCACAGCATCGAGTACTGGTGGATCTTCATCATTGCGTCGATCAACGGAGCGGGCCCGCAGGCGTGGCCGATGCGATAGCCAGTCATAGCATATGCTTTACTGAGACCGTGCAGGAAGATTGTGCGCTCACGCATACCGGGGTAACTGGCGATGGTACGCACGTTACCTTCGTAGGTCAGCTCGGCATAGATCTCGTCGGTGATGACCAGCAGGTCAAATTCACAGGCGATCTTGCTGATCTCCAGCTTCTGCCGGTCCGATAGTGTGGCTCCGGTGGGATTATTGGGGAAGTTGAGCAGCAAGACCTTGGTGCGGTCCGTGATCGCGGCACGAAGCTTCTCCGGATCCAAGGCAAATTCGTCCTCTGCGCAGGTAATGACTGGGACCGGCGTGGCGTGGGCCATGATCACGTTAGGCGCATAGGACACGTAGCAGGGCTCGTGGTAGATCACTTCGTCACCCGGATTTAGGACGGCGCGCAAGGCCAAATCCAAGCCCTCGCTCACACCTACGGTGATCAGGCACTCGGTCTTTGGATCGTAGCTCGCGCCAAACTCTGTCTGGACATAGCGGCAGACTGTCTCGCGAAGCTCAAGGGTCCCGAGATTGGAGGTATAGCTGGTGTATCCGCGTTCTAGTGCTGTGATCGTGGCCTTGCGAATGCTCCAAGGCGTATCAAAGTCTGGCTCTCCGACGCCCAGCGAGATGACATCGTCCATGGACATGACAAGCTCGAAAAAGTCACGGATTCCGCTCTTTGGTAGGCCAGCCACATG
>DMTJ01000530.1:3464-4889 GCA_003477185.1 Lentisphaeria bacterium | reverse complement strand
GCCCGTTCGGGATCATGGTCCCGGGGCTGTTGCTGGTGGGGGATTGGGCGAGCGAGCACGCGTCATCGTGGCGCGAGCGCCTGCTCCGCAATGTCTGGGCCCTGGCAGTCTCGATGGTGATGGCTCCAGTCCTGTTTCGGGCATTGATCCTCGGCGACGCCGCCGAAAGCACTGCCGTGCAGGGGGGCTCGCTGCTGGTCCGGGCGTTGACCATGATCGGGACTATCCCGGCTTATGCAATCAATCTTGGGGCACCGTTTTGGCTGAGCCCTCGCTATCCCCGCGTCCCGATCGAGTCGCCGGCGTCTGCCGCCTTTCTTGTCGGTGCCGTTTGCCTCGTGGGAGCGATCATCTGGGCATTGCGGAGTTCGCAATCCGGCAAGCGTTTCCCGGCGTTCGTTTGCCTGTGGCTGGCAGTGGCCTTGGCTCCGGTCAGTAACCTGATCGCGATCTCGACGGCGATGGCCGACCGCTATCTGTATCTGACGGCAGTGCCAATCTGGCTGATCGCAGGCGTGGCTCTGGCGCGAGTGCGGGACCGAACGCTGCGCATCATGGCGACCAGCGCCGTGCTGCTGGTCTGTCTGGGCGTCGCAGCCCAGCAGGCACGGACCTGGCGATCTAGCGTGACGCTGTGGCAGGATGCTCTGGAGGCGCACCCCGAGAACGTGATCGCGTTGACCAACCTGGGCCGCGCCTTGGAAGATCGGCGGGACTATGTCGAAGCGGAGGCGCTGTTTCTCAAGGCGGTCGCCTTACAGCCCCAGCAACCGGGGATTCACAGCGCTCTAGCCCACGTCTGCCTGGCCATGCATCGCCTGCAAGCTGCCGAGACCCACGCCCGCGCCGCGCTGGCGCTCGATCCGCAGTTTTTTCCGGCGCAGGTGAATCTCTGCCATGCTCTGGCCCGACAAGGACGCCCAAATGAAGCGATCGGTCTGGCACGCGGGATTTTTGAACAGCACGGCGGGGGCGAGAACTGGGTGTTGTTGGGGCGAATTGCGCAGATGAATGGCGACGCCGAAACCATGCGCATGGCCTTCGAGCGAGCTCTCGAGCTGGAGCCGCAGAATGTGCAGGCGCTCAACGGCTGTGCGATGGCGCTGCTGGAGCGCAAGCAGCTCACTCCGGCCCGTGAGCTGTTGGCGAAGGCCGCCAGTATCCGGGCAGACGATCCGTACGTGCTCGCCTGTCAGGGCGCCTTGGCGCTGGCCGAGCAGAACCCGCGCCTGGCGATCGACCTGTTGTATGCGGCGATCGAGCGCGGGGCGACGGACATCGCGACTCAGGGGGCGCTGGCTCAGGCCTTGGCAGCGGCTGGCGAGAACGAAAAGGCGCAAGTCGTGACCCGCTCGCTCACCAAGCAGTATCCGCACGCGGCGTTGCCGTGGCTCTTGACCGTGAATCTCGGCGGGGCCGATGCGG
>DMTJ01000530.1:0-3437 GCA_003477185.1 Lentisphaeria bacterium | reverse complement strand
AGGCGCTGACGACCGCCGCGAGGCAATTGGACGCCTTGTTCGACGCAGGCCAGCGAATGTCGCCATTGCTGACCACTCTCGGGCAGCTCCACTTGCAGCACGGGCGCGCTGAGCGTGCGGTAGAAATCCTCGGCGAGGCCGCTCGCAGAACTCCGGATCGCCCGGCGGCTCATAACAATTTGGGCAAGGCACTGGCGCGCAGCGGCGACAGCAACGGGGCTGTCGAGTCCTTCAACGAGGCAATTCGGCTCGATCCTCAGTACGCTGGTGGCCACTTCAACCTGGGCGTGGTTCTCGTGCGACTCGGCAAGCGCCAGTTGGGCTTGCAGCACCTGGATCGCGCCGTCGAATTGGCGCCGAGTAATTCCGCCTTCGCGGCCGCCCTGGCGAAGATTCGCGAGTCTGCGAAGTAGCGATGGATCTGAAGAATCGAAAATGGATCTATCTGAAGGCCATTCGATTTGTCTTCATCGGCTGCGGTTATTTCGGGCTCGTGCTGATGGAAGTCCCGTCCGCAACAGTGGCCGTGTACCTCCTACTCATGATCTGGGCATTTTGTCGCGCCAATTACTTCGCCTTCTACGTCATTGGCAAGTACGTGGATCCCAGCTACAAATTCTCCGGCCTGATCAGCTTTTCGCAGTGTCTAGCAGGCAGAAAGGACTGAGCGTGGCCCACAGGACGATCTTGAATTGCCAATTGGGCGCTGCTAGGCTTTTGCCGTAGGAGCGCATGAATTATCCAGGCTGGCTCGTATCTTAGAGTCAAGCGCCAGCCCTGAAAACCATGAGGACGATCTGATGAAACTAAAATTCTTTAAATGTGACTGGGGCATGGAACACCTGGGGGAGCCGCTGACTCGCCTGCAGACCTACAAGGAAGCCGGCTACGACGGGATTGAGTGCGCTAATATCGGCATGGACCCGGAGCCGTTCGCAGATGCCTGCGACGAGCTCGGGTTGGAATACATCGCCATGATGTTCTGCGCTACCGAAGAGGACTTTCGCAGGCAACTCGTGCAGGTGCAACGCACCCGCCCGGTCCTGGTCAACTGCCATCCCGGACGCGACCACTACGACTTCGAGCGAGGATGCGCCTTCTTTCGATCGGTGATGTCCATGGCCGCAGACAGCGGGCTTGAGGTGGTCTACGAGACACATCGGACCCGGTGCTTGTACGCGCCCTGGACCACGGCGCGGTATCTTGAGGCAATCCCTGAGCTGCGCATTTGTGCAGATTTAAGCCACTTTACAACCGTCGCCGAGAACCCACTGAGCGATGGCCTATACAGGTCATTCATGGACATCGCGATCGCGCGCACAGACCACATCCACGCGCGCGTGGGGCATCTGCATGGCCCGCAGGTATCAGATCCGCGGATTGGTGAGGGCTTGCGCTGGACCGAGCATTTCGAGGCCTGGTGGGATGCCATCATCGAAGCACGCCTGGCCGAGGGCCGCGAAATCATGACGGTGAACCCGGAACTCGGGCCGCCCGCGTATCAGCCCACCCACCCGGTGACCGGCGAACCGTTGTCCGATATCTGGGAATGCTGTCAGTTTATTGTCGAGCGATTTCGCGAGCGCTGGGCTGGCCGCGTAGAGCTCAGCTAGCAGTGTGCTGCCTGCGGTAGCTTGGGGGCCCCTGAATCGCAGTTCCCTACGTGGCTTGTTCGGCTATGACGCCATCGTCGTGTCTCTCCGTTTCAACTATGTTTGGGGTCGCTGGAGTCATTGCAGATGAATTTGGGCTAAGAAAATGCTGATTATCGCCTCGAGCATCATCTTTATTTCAGCCGTATAGCGCGGGTTTCCTCATCGGTAGCCCACCTGATTTCGGCTCGGCTTCTCGGAGGGATAGGCGCAGGAGTGGCTGCCACGGTGTGAGGCCTTGAAAGAGTAGATGGCTCAGTGCTCAGCGTCAAAATTCCCATCAATGGCATGGGCTCGCAGCTGACGGCCTTGGCTCAGGCCCTATTTTCTGTCGCCGCATCAGTAGTAATCGAAAGAAAAGTGGCTCTGCCCCCGTGAAAGTTTCTATCGGTGAGCGACGGGGAACGGAGCTGTTCCGTGAAGTGGGGGGCATTGTAATGAAGCCGACAGTCGCCGCATGTTTGGCCTTGTCTCCGGGGACACGGTGGTCCCGCCCATTCGCGGAGGTAGGTGCTTCTCTTAGGGTAACGAGCGGCCCGCCTTCACGGGCCGATAATTGGCACCTTGGGCATCGTGGAGTCTCTACGATGCCGTTTGGATCGCAGATGAATGAAGGGACCGTGACCTGCAGCGTCGGTGGCAGGTCCCTCATGAGGCGCTGCGGCCGGCGAGGCCCGCAACGGCGTGAAGCGCATCAAAGTAGCGCCGGTAGCCAGCGGCGAGAACCGGCAAGTGGCCGGGGGCTTGGACAGATTACTGGGTGGCAATCGGGCCCCTCGGCGCGGCCTCCCGCGGGCCTTCCGCGATGCATCGAAATTACTGGCCGTTCAGGCAGGAATCAGGCAGGACAAAGAGAAGGTTTCGGCCATTTTTTTTTGCCAAAATGGGAAGATTACTTAACCAGTTAGCTGCCAATAGGTTACGATGATTTTTGTGGGGTAGAGTTTGTCTGTCTGGGTTGCGGAGTCGCTTGCCCTCGCTAGATTGATCTCATCAACGTTCTGCGCAGCTAATCGTATTCACAATTGGCGAGCATACCCCACCCATTTGTCTGGAGTTTTTCGCAGCACATGCAGCACGATTCACTATGGGACAAAACACGCATTGAGCTGATCGAACGGCTCGATCGTGATACGTATGAGCGGTACCTCGCGGGTGTCGTGCCACTGTCATACAGCAACGAGAAAGGCCTGTTTGTCTTGGGCACGCAGAACGATCTGCTGACCATGTGGCTGGAGTCGAACTACGGCGCGTTGATTGCCGAGATTGTGGGTGAGATCCTTTCATGCCGAGTGGCCGTCCATTTCCAGAAGTACGTGGCCGAGACCGACGGGGCAATCGCTGTCCCGGCTAACGAGCCTAGAGCGCAATCACCAGCACCCGTGCGCAAAGCCGCGGCCCGTCCACGTGGCGGTCCAAAGACAAAGCCGTCAACGCGTCGGGCTCCGTCTACGAAGTCCGCAGCTGCGGAGCCGGAAGAACGCACAATTCGCCCGGATTACACCTTTGATTCTTTTGTGGTCGGGGACAATGCGCGGACCGCGTTTGCCGCTGCGACTGCGGTGTCTGATAACCCGGGAAGGGTCTACAACCCGCTATTCCTCTATGGCCGAGTTGGCCTGGGCAAGACGCACCTGCTGCAAGCCATCGGCAATACGCTTTACGATCGTCGCAAACGCGCCAAGGTCTGCTACTTGACCAGCGAGGAGTTCGTGAATCGCTACGTCGAGGCGCTGCAGGCTGGCACACTTACGAAGTTTCGGCGCCAGATGCGCAGTCTCGATA
>DMTJ01000529.1 GCA_003477185.1 Lentisphaeria bacterium | reverse complement strand
CCCGCCGATGCTTTCCCGAAAGTGCGGCCAGCCAGGCGGAAAATGCGAACACCGCAAGCAGGCCGTACTTGCGCGACGAGATCCAGGCTACGGCCTCCACGTTGACCGGGTGCAAGCAGAATAGCGCGGCCGCGATCCAAGCCGCTAGAGCCACTCGCTCAGCGCTGGGAATCAACCGCGGGATCGCCTGCCGGAAGGCCAGAAACAACAGCGCGGCAGCGAGTGCATGCAGGAGCAGATTGCCCAAGCGATAGCCGAAAGGCGAGTGACTCCAGACGGTGTAGTCGATGGCGTAGCTGACCACGCGCAGCGGCTGATAGGTCTCGCCAGCCCGGGGCACAAAGGCTGGCAGCAAGGCAGCGGGCGACAACGAGCGAATCGCCGGATTATCTCGCACCAGTTTGGGGTCGTCCCAGTTCGTAAACTCCCCGGACAGAGTGGGCCCGAAGGTGATAAGGGCCAGCGCAAACAACGCGAGAATGCCTTTGCGCCGTGTACTCATCGGCAATCCAGCTCGATGATGGCGCTGGTCCCACTCTGCCGGTAGCGGCCAATCACGGTGGCCAGCTCCTGCGTAGCTTGGGGCGATTCGTAGGCGATCCCAAACTGTTGCGCAGCTGGTCCGAAAGTCATCCCATGCGGTGTGGTAAACCACGGCTCCAGCAGCTCTGGGCGCGTGGCGATGGGAAGTCGCTCGAAGATGCGGCCGCCATCGTTGTTCAGCACGACGACCAGGACGTGCGAACTCCGCAATAGTGCCAGGCTGTTGAGATCGTGCAGCAGGGTGATGTCGCCGAGGATCGCGAGGACGACCTCGCCAGCACCGGTCGCGATCCCCGCAGCTGTAGCAACGCAGCCGTCGATCCCGCTGACGCCACGATTGGCGAACACCCGCATCATGCGCGGTAGGCCGACGGCGTTGGCATGTCGAACGGGCAGGCTGGCGCCCAGGAACACGCAGCCATTTTCAGGCCAGGCCTCCAGCGCCGCTGCGACTGCTGCTTGCTCATCCATGGCGCAACACCAGTTGCTCACAGAACGCAGCCAGGTCCAGCCGCAGCTGCTGTCGCGCGCTGCGCGTTGCGTCGACGCAGCCGGGAACATCTTCGACGATGGTGCGATCTCCGCAACGCCCGAGCCACTCGACCAGGTGCTTGTCAGTAAAGTGGCTGCCCAGCTGCAGGATTTGGGCCGGGACTTCGCTCGGGGCCGCGCCCTTGGGCAACCCGCTGGTGATGTCGCAGATGTGTGCCCAACCCGTGGCAGCCAAGAGCTGCGCGACGGCCGCGCGTTCACGCTTGCTGGGCAGCCCGCCCACGGCCACGAACGGCTGGTCCCAGGTTGCGGAGTTCGCACCCCGCACCGGCGGCTTGAGTGGAAGAGTTGGGTGGCTGGCTACGGGCGGAAGCTCGCCCTCGGGCAAAAATGGCTCGCGAAACTGGCAGTTGAGCTGCACCGGGCCGCGCTCGTAGCAGGCGAACTCGGTCGCGGTGGCAGTTGCGGAGATCGCAACGCTCACGGGTGCATCCGGAGCCAGGGTCTCAGACCAGCGGGCATGGCTGCCAAAGTAGCGATGTTGGTCCATCGCCTGATTGGCACCACAGTGTAGCAACTCGGGTGGTCGGTCCGCAGTGAGTAGAATGAGCGGCGTGGCTCCGGCGGAAGCTTCGGCAACAGCCGGTGCGAAGTTCGCAACGGCGGTGCCGGAGGTGCAGACGAGCGCAACCGGACGCTCGGATGCTTTGGCTAGGCCGAGTGCGAAGTACGCAGCGCCACGCTCATCGAAATGGCTGTGCGGGTCTAAAGACGCGCAGCGAATGGCGGCGACAGTAAGCGGGGTGCAGCGTGAACCGGGGCAGAGCACAACGTCGCGAACGCCGCCCGCGACTAGTTGGGCCATGATCGCATCGCAGCGCTCGATATTGGCACTCACCACGGCTCCTGAAGCAGCTCCAGCATCCAGGCGAGCTTGGCCTCGGTCTCATGCCACTCGGCGAGCGGCTCGGAGCCATCGACGATCCCGGCTCCGGCAAACAGCGAGAGGGTCCCGGCCTCGACGGCTCCGGCGCGGATGCCGACGGCTAGATCTACCTCATCTGCGGAGATTACACCGACGGGCCCGGCGTACCAGCCGCGGCTGAATGGCTCGAGGCGTTGGAGCAAGGACAGCGAGGTGGCGGGTGGTTCACCACAAACTGCGGGAGTGGGATGCAAGGTGCTAAGAACGCTGTCAGTCGTCACGCCAGCGGGCAACTGGCAGTCGATGCGTTGGTAGAGGTGCTGAACCCGCGGAAGCTTGCGCAGGGATGGCTGCTCTTCTGCGGTGACGTCGCCGCCGAGCGCACGCAGTGTGCGCACGACGTGTTCGACCACGTTGCGATGTTCGCGACGGTCCTTGTCGGACTCCAGCAGCTCTTCGCCCAACTTGGTATCGTGGGGATCGTTGTGCCCCCGCAGCCGGGTGCCGGCGACAGCCTCGGACTCGACATGACGGTCACGCATGCGAAACAAGCGTTCTGGGGTAAGCGCGAAGAAGACGTCTTCCCCACTCTTGTGCAGGCAGTGAAAGGCGGCAGGCGTGCGATCTGCGAAGTGCGCAAAGAGGCGGCCGATCGGGAGCGATTTCTGGAGGTCGAAGACGACTTTTCGCGAGAGCACGACCTTGGTCAGGGTCCCGATGCGTAGCTCGTGAAGGGCGTGTGAAACGGCTTCGCACCAGCCAGCCTGATCTGGCACGCTGTGCCCGGAATCAATTGCAAATGGCGAGTTTTGCGAACTCCGCAATTCCGGGAAGGTTGCGTCTGGCATGCGGTTTACGGCCAGGTAGCTGTTCTCTCCGAGGTCAATGATCTCAATTGCGGGTACGACTAAGCGGCGGCGGCCGAGTGCGCCGATTCCTTCGTCACCGGCGGCAAAGGATGCGCCGAGATAAGCGCGGGCTCGGCGGGCTTCTGCCGGGGCCTCACCAATCAGCTTGGCGCTGGCAAGCAGCTCTTGGGTGGCGGTTAGGGAAAGGTCAGGGCAGGCGGCGACTCCGAAGCCAGCGATACGGATGTCGCGATCGCGGTAGGCCCAGTAGCAGAGGTCATGGGCGGTATAGGAACGGATCACGTCCCGCGCGGTCGTGTCAGCAAGGGGGACGATGGCGCGCGCGAGTTGTTGCGTGTCGGCGAGGCTGTGCCACAGGGATTTTGCCTGCTCAGGCAGTGTCACGCTTGTCTCCGCAGTAGATAGTGGCGATGCCCAGAGAAAGCCGGGTGGCGGTGACGGTGTCGAATCCGGCTTCACGCATGAGATCGCAAAAGGCGTCACCGTAAGGAAAGGTCTCTACGGTCTGATTGAGGTAGCGGTAGGCGCTGCCATCGCCGGAGAGAAGTGCGCCGATGCGTGGCAGAATGTGCCGCAGATAGAACAGATAGAGGCCGCGCAGCGGCCGCCTCGGCAAGGAAAACTCGAGGATGATGGAGCGACCGCCGGGCTTGAGCACGCGGTGCATTTCACGTAGGCCAGCCACGACATCTTCGACGTTGCGAATGCCAAAGCTGATGGTGGTGGCGGTGACGGACTGATCTCGCAGTGGTAGGCGCAAGGCATCGCCGCGAGCAAAGCGCGCAGTCGCCTGGGGATTCCG
>DMTJ01000361.1 GCA_003477185.1 Lentisphaeria bacterium | reverse complement strand
CGGCGGTTCGGCCTTCACCACGACAACTGGCGGGGGCTCAGGTTTTGGGGACCTCGCAATCGGCGGCTCTGGTGCCACAACACGAGCTAGCTCCTCACGCCCCCGGTTTGGAAACAACGCGCGACGAAACGCAGAATTCACCTCGCGCGGCGCGTCAGCGCTCGAGACGGGAGTAGATCGGGACAGCGAAACTGGCGCGATGCCGATCCTAGCGCTGATGGTCGGCGAAGGTTCTGGCTCCTTGGCCAGCGCAACCGGCTCGGCGGGGGGCTCGGCCACTGGCTCGGCGGCGGGCCTAGCTGTCACCGGCGGGGCAACCGCCACTGGCGCCGCCGGAGTAGCGCCAGTGTTCTGGAAGCGCGCTGCCACCTCGGGCGGCAGTGGTTTGGCCGCATTTCGCTGCGCTTCGCGGGCCCGCAGCAGCGCCAGAACGCCGGCTGAAGGGCGACTCTCAGGGATTGCGGCCTTTGTGGGGGGCGGTGTCCGGACCACGGCTTCTACTGGCTCTGCCATTACCGGCGCAACCGCTTCGACTGCGGGTTGGGATACAGCAAGTTCCGACTGCACTTGCACGACCGGTTCGACCAAGGTCACTCTCGGACGCTCAACGACAGGCACTGGCACCTGTGCTGGCTTCGGAACCTCCACAGCGATAGCTGGCTTCACCGATTTCACCGGCTCGGGTGTAGTCGCACGTTCAACATGCCGCGCCAAATCCGATGCGGCTTCGCTAACTGTGGGTGGTGCCTTAACGGGTGGTTTTGCGGACTCCGCAACACCCGGCTCGGGCTTATGATCCGCACCTGCTAGGCGCTCAGCCCGGCTTGGCCCCAAAAGATTAGCCAGCAACCGCCAGGCGCCAGGCACATGGTGTGAGAGTTGCTCTTGCAGGTTCAATGCACAGTAGATCCACTCGCCCCGCTCAATCTTTAGATAGACCAACCCGCCGTCCTGATCAGCATCACCTGGATCTTGAACCAGTAGCAGCTTTCTAGCAGTACTTGGCAAGCGGTCGGTCGCCAGAAAAAAGCGGCCACGCTCAACCTGCCAGTGATCGAAATCTAGCCGACTGAGCTCGTTTGGTTGGGTCAGCAGCGGATGCAGCGGAGCCAGCACTTTGACTCGCGCTCGCTCATCGGTCACCGCATGGCTGGGGCTGGAATAGTGCAGCCGAAACGGCGCGCAATTCTGAGTCGCAAAGGCTGCGTCTTGATGCATCACCACCAGACGCCCACCATCAAGCGCATAGGTGAGCAGTCCCTCGCGGGCATCCACCAGTTCGTTGCGATAGTCGTAGGCTCCAGGAGCCAGGATGATCGTGTCGAATCCATGAAATCGCCGCGCGGCCAGGTCGCTGTCCTGCAGGATCGTCATGTCCGGCACAAGGGTCTCAAAGGCAGCAATCAGGTTCAGATCTGGCCCTGGTACGCAGGCGATTCGCTGTGCCGTCGGGCGCTTAGTCGCAACCGGCGAAAGAAGGCAAAGCGCCTCATCCGCATAGGTAAAACGGCCCACATGACGTGGATCGATCTCGCGCACGGCGGAGGAGATGCGATGGCGCCCTGCTCGGAACAGTGCTTTGACCTTTGCGGACTTCGCAGCGTCTGCGTGCCTGTGCGGCAACGTCAAGGTGAATCGCACGGTCCGCGCTTCGCCTTTCTTCAACTCGAGCGGTACCCGTGACGGGGTGATGGTCCAGCTTGGCGGCACGTCCTCGAGCGTAAGCACGCCGGGCACATCGGTCGCCGCCGCCAACGCCGCTGTGATGTAGCAGGTCGCACCCTCGGGGCCAAGAAACGCCGGGACCACGTCCCGTGCCAGTGAAACGTCCACCGGCGACAGCACGCGCAATTGGGTTCGCACCCCGGCACCATCGGCGCCCTTGCGCAACTGTCGCGCCTCTACCGCGACCGACACGGGCGCATTCTCGGCACCGGAAACCGCGGTGGCGTAGCTGCCAATATCAAACCCTGCCTGATAGGTCACCGTCGCATACGCGACCGGCATCTCCCCCAAGGCTCGGTGGCGGCGACCAAACGGCAGACGCCAGCCACGCTTCACGTCAAACACCGTCGTAGACGTGGCGTCATCCGGAATCTGAACTTCCACCCGAAACTTGGCAGACTGCCGCCGTTTCAGAACCTCGGTCACTTCCTGATTCTCAGGCACCAGCTCGTAGTGCATCGGAACCAGCTTGCCAGCCTTTCGCTGTAATAAGGTCAGGCGTACGCGCGGCTTGATCACCGGAGCTGACGGGGCGAAAAGATGCAACGTAAAGTTCACGGTTTCACCGGGCAAGGCCAAGTCACGGTCACAGCGCAGATCTACCTGTAGGCCAGTGGCCTGGTGCAGGGCCCGCGTAAAATTTCGGGCGCTGTCCTCGTAACCCGCGGCCAGCCCCGCATCGAGCTGCTCCGAGGCTTGGGCAGCATAGCGGGCAGCGGCCAATCCCGGAACGAGATGCAACAGCAGGCGGTCTGGGGCCCCCTTCATGTCGCGCGCAGCCGACGCGTTGATCCGAATTTTGTCCGCCCAGCGACCGCTAGCTGCGACGTTGGCACTGGTCAAGGTTTCCGGTCCCCGGAGAAACTTGTCGAACGGGTCGCTGCCTTCCGCTGGATCATCGCCCAGTTGATTCTGCAGCAAGGATAGGGAGACGGATTTCAAGCCACCGCGCAGCCGCGGCAACTCCAGCGAGCGATACGAAGCGCGCGCCATGACCGCCAGTTGCGCGAAAGACTTGCCAGATGGTGCCTGCTTTGCGACATCGATCGAGTACTGGCGCTTGCCAGGCATACGCTCACCGACCAGAAACAGCGCATCTGGTCGCCACAGGGCTTGCCCAGTCGTCGGAAAGCTGCTGAATCCGCAGCGCTCGTAGGCGCGTTCGACGAGCACCCCCAGCGCGCGCTGCTGACCATTGGCCTCGGCCGACCGCCCGGTGAAATGGGTCAAGACGACGTGCGGGCGATAATCGCGCATCAGCGTCACCAGTTCAGCAATTGCGCGCTTTTCGTTCCACTGCATCAGCGCGTCTGTGGCATTCTTGCACTCGCCGACGTCCGGAAACCCCAAAAAAAACACGTCAGATTTCACAATCTTGGCCGCGGTCAATGCCTCCGCACTACGCAATACAGCTAGCGCGTCTCCGCGTTCCAGCCCGACTTGATTGGCACCGCGTTCGTTGCGGGTGATAAAAGCAGAGGCGACGTTCGCATATCTACGCTGCGACAAGTAGGCCAGCAGCGCCATCGGCTCATCCCCCGGCTGCAGCCCCACATAGAGAATGCGAGCCGACTCGGATAGACGCGAAAGACTCTCCTGCACAGCTTCGAATCCGGCAACTTCGTTGGGATCATCCAGCCACACGGTCCCTTTCATCAGCCTCTCCTCGGCAGAAAGCGAGCAGCAGGCCAGGCACAACAGCAAACAGAAGGCGCGTCGAGTCAAGATGGTATTCATTCGGCGGGGAGGGCCTACGCACGGGCGAGGAGTAATCGGAAGTATACGCCTACCTCACGGCATGGTCAATCCGATGGATCGCAAGGCAACCAGCTTGGACCACAGATCTCGGCTACTGTTCCCCTGAAATCTCATATCAGCCCGTGGCAAAGTTCGGTCGCATGGGCAACAAGCCCCCGGCGACTGCGAGCCGGGTTCGAAATGACAGCCACGGAAGCTGTACTCCCCGAACTACTCTCGAATCACGACGACTTCAGGCACGCCAGACCAGTGGAAAGCTGTCACCCTGCAGCTTTTCCCCATCTGCAATCCCGTCTATTAACTTCCTGCACAGGTGGTTGTCGCCAGCAGCGTTGTAGCAGGTCCTTTCCCCCATGAAGTGTATGGCGATAGCGCGACGCGGGCGAGTACTGGTGTTCGCGTGCGAGCCATGCCAGGTCAACCCGTGATGAAAATGGACCGCGCCCGTCGGGACCGGGCATAGCACACGCTCTACCGCATGCCCCTCACACTGTACCGGTAAGTCATCAAAGTCCTTCATCGCATGCAAGGCATCAATCTGCTTGCCCCAGCGCTGAGACCCTGGCACCATACTCATGCAGCCATTGTCTTCGGCCGCATCATCCAGCGCCACCCAGGCAGTTACTTGGTGCGGCTCCGAAAGGATCGGCCAATAAGGCCAATCTTGGTGCCAGGGGTTGCACCCGCCGCCAGCCGCCAGTTTGTACTGAATCTGGTCATGCCAGACGCGAATCTCCTGGGCCTCCAGTAGCTGGCCTGCAGCCTCAGCCAATTCCGGCATAAATGCCAATTCCCGAAAGCTGTCGCTGGCCAGCCAAATATTCACCACCTGCCAGATCGGCTGAGCATCCCCCCGCGCCAGATTCGCGATGCTTGTCGGCTGCCGAGCACGCGCATCACCCCGCGACGCAAGCACGCGCGTCAAGGCTTCGCAAAGCCCATCCACCGCCGCTGCGCTCAATATTCGAGGCCCTAAGACATAGCCATTTTCTTGAAATTGTTCCCGCTGCATGCTGCTAAGAAGCGCCATGGCCCTCTCCAGATTGTCTTTACATACGATTCATAGATGATAGAATGCACGATAGAAAAAGAGATAACAAGCGCTGATTCTCTCGATAAACAACACAATCAGCGGACAAACATGCATAATCATACGATTATTGATGTCGACGCCCTCAGCCCCCGGGTGCGAGTCGCCAATCATCATCAATTCCTGGATGGGCAGACTTGGCTTAACCGGGTCAATCCGGACCCGCAGCTGATTCTATGCCTGGACGGCAGCCTGGTGTACGAGCCAACGGAAGGCGATCGAATCCACAGCGACGTCGGCAGCCTGCTCTTTGTCGAACCGGGGCTCTCCCACTCACTCTACGCCCAGAAACGGGGCTGCCTCAGCGGTATTCATCTGGAGTTTGCCGAGGGCAGTTGGGCGAGCCGCGATTACATCCTAGCCCAGCCCCCCGCCGTCCTGACTGCGCTCGACGACAGCAGTTTTCGGCGCCTTTCTCAGCTCTTTTGCGAACTTGCCAGCGCCTTCGCAGCCCCCAGCCGCTGGCGAGAGCAGCGACTGCGGCTTCTCACCACCTACATCGTGATGCTCTGTGCCGATCAGTGGCGCGAAAGCGGCCAATCCCCTCGCCAGTCGCAACGCGCCCGGAAGATCCTGCGTTTCGTGCGCGATCAGCTCACCGCAGCGAACTTGTCTCGGGCTCGGATTGCCCAGGAATTCGGCATGACGCCTGGGCACCTCAACCACGTATTTCGGCGAGACTTTGGCTGTACGCCGGTCGAACTGATTCACCGAGAGCGCTGTCGCCAGGCTCACCAGTTGCTCACCGAACAGGACTACAGCGTCAAAGAAGCCGGCTACGCCGTGGGCTTCAGCAGCCCGGCCTATTTTTCCCGAATCTACAAGAAAGTCTTCGCCCTGGCCCCCAAACAAGCCCGCAAGGCCGCTCTGCGCGGTTGAAAACGCAGCAGTATAATCCCTGCGATGTCCGCAGATCGGGCCTAGCACTGGGAGCGCCGGGTTCATCCGGCAAAGACGACTCGTTCAGGTTCTGTCTGGAGCAGGACGAGCAGGAGCCTCCTCGAATGCCGGATTAACCCGGCGCTCCCAGACTCGGTCTAGAGCCCCGTCGCAATCATTTGCCAGCAGGCTGCGCTCCTCCTGCTTTGATCTTCGCAATCGCCTTCCAGATGTCGGCGGTCCGCCAAACCGGCTCCTTTAGGCGCGCATCCCAAATTGCCAAGCCGACTGACTCATCTGCAATAATCCAGCGGAGGTGTTTCATGGCGGGCGCGCCCTGCCAGGCGGCTTTGTGGCTGGCCATGCCAAGCGCAAGCTTCGCGTGGTGCTCTCCAGCGGCAGCTTTCAGGAAGTCGTAGCCTCGCCACCCGGTCCCTCCTGCGCCAGTTTCTGAGTAGCCCATCACGTGAAGACCGTCAAGATGTGGCAACAGCGCCGGCCACCAGGTCTGGTTCGGGACATGCCATTGGTGGGAAAACGTGTCGAGGGTCAATTCCTTGCCCTTGGCCTGGAGGCGTTCCGACAACTCCTTGATGAATAGGACGAAAGCTTCCTTTGAAGCGTCGAGCTTACCATTGCCCTCGAGGTCTATGTCTACGCCATCGAGTTGCAGGAGCACGGTCTCACTAACCAGCGCTTCTACAAACGCGGCCCGATTGGTCTCGAAGGCCGACGTTGCCAAGTCCCAGTCCCAGCCAGCGGCTGTCCCATTATAGACGCAAAGCATGACCCGAATGCCATGCGTCTCGCCCCACTGGCGAAATTTGGAAATCGTTGCCTCGGTGATTGGTGCGAATCTCGAGACCACTTTAAGCCCACCTTCTGCGGTGGGGTTCCAGAACTGCAGGCCCAAGTGGGTCAATCCGTCCTTCATGCCAACGCCGTTGAAGGACTCGTTCAAGCGCTCCATGCAAGCGTCCACCGCATAGGGTGGCACCCAAGACATCACACGTCGATCTTGGATCCGTTCCTCTGCTCCGGCCATGCCGACCGCAAGGAGAGTGACTATGGCTAGCAGCACCAACTGGCGCTGAGACTTTGACCGAAAAATTAGGAACATAAATATACTACACACCGAAAACACACTCATTTTCCGTCCTCACTCTTCATACGATGGCATAAACTAGAAAACCGCCAAAGCATATAGCGATGAGTCCAGCAACGCGACCATACGTTTTTTGCAGGCTCAGCGCCCAAGCAATGAATCGCTTAAAATTATTTCGGCCAATGCCAGCGAACGTGATCACGGCGACTATGGCGAGCCAACCAATCACGTCCATTGTTCTTGGAAATCTAGAAATGCCAGCCGAGTGAATAAGCAGCGCACCCACAACTCGCCTCGCCCCGATGGCTAAGACTTGCAAGCCTAGCTCTTCTGAGTTCCTCCTAAGCACTCCGAATACAATGTCCGGATTTACGATTATTGCGACTCCCGCAATGAGTGTCAGCACTCCGAATAGAAGCAATGCAGCGGCTATTTGTGATTCGTCGTAGGGTAGCACGTCCAGCATCAGGCATGCCGTACAATAACCAGCTCACATTCCCCATTGATGTCAAGACGTCAGCGGCATTCACTTGTGGCGCTTGCTTAGCGGGCACACTCTTGATGAGGTCCGAGCAGCGCCTGCATCGTGGCACATCTGTAAACAACTTGGCAGTCACAGCAAGATCGTCTTACTGTTCTCGTCTCGACAGTGTGGTGCAACCACAGACAACGGCGGCGGCCGGCCTCTTGGTCCGAACCTCGGAAGACCTTCGACAGCGAGCGATCAACAATGTACACTTCGCAAAAGATGGCAGTTTTTCGGTTGCCTGACGGTCTATGGCACGTTGTTTGCGACTGGCTATTGGATCTGTGGCGAGATCGTTGTGCTGCACCGAGTTACTTCCCGTCATCGCTGTAGGCGCTGAATTGGAATGCCGGCCAGGTGGGCCGGGTGCGGGCGCTGCGCATGATATTCTCTAATTTCTGGGCAATCTCCGGAAACTCCGCTGCCAGGTTCTTTTTCTCGCTGATGTCCTGCTCGATATCATAGAGTTGTGGGCACGCACAAAGTCGAGCATGCGATCCGCAATAAGCTGTGGCGGATACTGTTCACCGGTCCGTTTGCAGAGATTTCCGGCAAGCTCGTGAATCCCGTCGTTGTCCTCGAGATAGGTGGGGTAAAGGTTGTGCGCATTGCGTTGGCAGTTGTAGCCATAGAAGTGATCAAACCCCTGCCGAAGCGGATCCCCCGTGCTACCCTGTGCTCCGAGCCCCCATTTACCAAAACAACCGGTCGTCTACCCCCGGTCCTTGAATGCTTCGGCCACCGTGCGGATGCCCTTGGCCAGCGGAAGCTGCCCGCCAAAGCGAGTTGGGCTGGGATTCTTGACTTCCTGATTATCACGAGCGAAGGCGTGCCCACCATGCATCCCGGTCAGCAGGTTGCAGCGCGCCGGCCCATACACGGGGGAACCAGAGTAGTACTGCGTGAGGCGCATCCCTTCACCGGCGAGCTGATCAATGTGCGGCGTTTGGATCTTCTTCTGACCGTAGCAGCCCAACTCCTGCCAGCCCAAGTCATCGGCCATGATAAACACGATGTTGGGGGCCTGTTCCGCCGCGCTGGCGGCACAGGCCGTCGCCACGGTGATTCCCAAGAAAAGAACGATTCCAGACAGGGTGACTTTCTGATTGCTGACCATGATTTTCCTTGTCTTCCAGTGCTGGAATGCGACGATAGTATCTGTGGTGTCTCGGAGCCTGCGGCCCTTTACGTGCCTTGAAACCTACTGCTGCTTCTTTATCAGAACGACCCCGTTAGAGTCCTTTCCGATGTCACCGTAGACCTGGGCCTTGATCTTGAACGAGGCGCCGGTCTCGTAATTCGCCACTTTAATTGTGTAGGTGTTATCCTTGGTGGCCCTTCCGGTATACCCATGGTGGATGTCCTCGTCGACATGCACGGTATCATTGCGCACCACTTCGATTCCAGCGATATCGAGGCGCACCTGGCCGCTCGTATAGCGAAAGGTAATGCGATAGGTGCCATTGCCATCAATCAAACCTGTGGCATCAAAGATGGCTTCTTTGGGCGTCCCGCTCCCAATCGCCCCCGACTCCCATGTCCCAAGCAGCTTGCCGTATTTGGCATATTTAGCATAGCGCTTGCTCAAATCAACCGGGGCAAACGACAGGCTTTGGCGTTGCTCCCCGGCGGTAAATGTGGCGGCACGGAAGCCCTGGACGCTGGCCACGGTCACAGACTCCTGCAACACCTTGGAATCCGCTGTTGGTGTCGAGCCATCGGTCGTGAAGCGCACCGTCCCGCCGGTCACCGGCGATACCGCGGAGATCTTGAAGGTTCCTGCCAACATAGGCTCGACTTTGGCATCCGGTACGGGCACGCGGTACTGATAGGCAAGCTTGTCATATCGCACGTACATATCCTTCATCCGCGTCGAGAACC
>DMTJ01000587.1 GCA_003477185.1 Lentisphaeria bacterium | reverse complement strand
CAGGTCCCGCCAACGATGCCGCAGTGTCAGGACGTAGTGACCGGCGTGCGTAAGAGGAAGTAGCATGATGAAGAACCAGCGTCTTTTTACACTCATTGAACTACTGGTGGTGATTACGATCATCGCAATTCTGGCGTCGCTGCTGCTTCCCTCTCTAGCACAGGCGCGCTACAAGGCGAGGGGCACCGCCTGTATCAACAACCTGAAACAGGCAGCCCTGTCACTTGCCAGCTACCAGATCGATTACGACGGCTATTTCCCATACGGCGTCGTTCACCTTCGCTCGGGGGGCTCGCATCGCATCACAACCTGGGACGACAGCCTGGGCGACTACGATGGTCGTAGCCTGACTACGGCTCAGAAGGAAGCCTCAAATCCTTCGGACGCTCAATTCGCCATTGGGATGGAATTGTACCAGTGCCCCAATGACAACGTCGTTCGCGAGAGTGGCTACACTAGAACCTATTCCCTAAACGCACACGGCCTGGACCGGCAAGGCATAGCAGGAGGCGATGCGCCCAACTTTCCAGATCCATCGGTGAAGGTCGGTGAGATCGATGCAGTCGGCACAATCGTCCTAGGGGAGTATGCGTTCACGCGCAATCGCTTGGGGGGCAAGTGGGCCTGGGGCATCCGGCAACCGGATTTCCAACTCGCCTGGGGAGGCTTGGGGCTGACTGCCCAAACAGGGCAATACGGCCTTCACAGCCCCTACAAGTTCAACTATCTGTTTGGCGATGGACATGCAAGCCGCGTGGACTTCTACGAGACCACGCGCTTTCCCGGCCGCGCGAGGCGCGCCAGAGGCATGTGGTCTCATGCTGCAGGCGACTGACTCCCACGTGTCCGGAATGTCCCCTCGATGAGAATTAAGTCAGGAAAAACATATTGTACCAATCGATATGTGTTCTATCCTACCCGTCCTGGGAAGCCATGCCTCTGGGGACCAGCGGCAAATCTCTTTCTCAGGGCGCGAGAATAGCAATTTAGTAAACGGAAAGCTGAAGCAGGGCATTCCGCCTCCGCAGTTTTACGATCTTGAAACCGATCTTGCGCAGACCACGAAGGTCTACATTGACCATCCGGGGGTGGTGGAGGACCTGGCCGCTATTCTGGCCAAGCACCGGGGCTTGGCACCAGCCCCCAAAAAGGGCAAGAGGCAAAAGGAAGGGCAAGAATCATGAAAAAGAAACTAAGAGCCATAATGAATCATATCAAAGCTCCCGCGACAGCAGCGGCGCTGGCCTTGAGCGTCCTCTCGCCAGCCACCGAGGCCGTTGAAGAATCTACGTTTGTAAAGTCCTTAACGCCGGGGCCCTTTATCCTACCTGCCGAGAAAGGCACCTGGACCTGGGGCATGGCGCCTATCTACGACGAAGCGGGTAAGGTCCATATCTTCAATTCAATTATCCCAGAAGAGGGCAGTTGGGTCAAGCAAAGCAAAATCGCCCACTGGGTTGCAGACAAGCCAGAAGGCCCCTATACACTGCTGGGAGACGTGTTTGCCAGCAAAGCGGTCAGTTACCACAATCCCCAAGTTTCCAAAGTGGCTGACCGGTACGTACTCGTTTACCTGATGAATCGGCGCGCGGATGGCAACGGTTCTTGGCAACAGGTTGGCATCGCCACCGCTGAATCCTTAGGCGGCCCTTGGACGGAAAGTCCACACAACCCGATCATCGCCGCCTCGGAAGTGAACGCATTTCATGCCTCCAATCCCACCTTCTTGGCTGCGCCTGATGGCAGCTTCAGGATCTACCACAAGACCATGATAAAAAAGGGAAAGAAGCTCATTCGTGAAATCTCCCTGTCAGTGAGCGATAAGCTTGAAGGGCCGTACAAGCGGCATGTGGTAAATCCAGTGCTCAGCTACGCAGACAAGGAAATTGACATCGAAGATCCCTACGCGTTCTATCACAAGGGAATGTACTACATGATCGTTGAGGACCGCCAGGATGTAAAAGGCATGTTAGAAGGCAAGCCAGTGCCCACGAAGATTCGCTCTGGCGGCTTTCGGCCCGGCCTGATCTATCAATCCAAAGACGGCCTCGACTGGGGACTTCCGCAGGTAGGGTATCAAACGAACGAGATCTATTTTGGTCACAATCTCGCGCGCAGCGAGCGTCCCAGTATCCTTTGGAAGGACGGAAAGCCAGACTACCTGTATCTCGCCTGCCACGATGAGTTCCCGACTGCTGGCTTCATTTTGAAGATTAACGATTGGGATGGCGAGTAGGGTTCCGCAAAATCAGCCCCGGCCCAGATATCAGGACTTTTCTGAATTAAGAAGAAACGAATCCACCTCTCCTTGATCGGCGCAGTGCTGGCCGGAGCCAATGAACGCTATGTGCTGCAATACGCTAATCCTGCAGAAGCACCGCCCAAAACAAGAGAGAAGAAGAAGGCGCTTCCGCTGGGTGGCGGACGCCTCGGCGCGATTTTCTCCGGATCGATCGCTCAGTAACATCTGATGCTCCATGACATCACGATATGAATGAACGGCAAGCGAGCATATCTCAACCTGTTCGACTTTCATCCGCCCTTCCAGATCGATGGCAACTTCGGCGGTATAGCGGGCGTTTGCGAGATATTGTTGCAAAGCCATCTGCGTAGTGTGAATCCCGACGCGAAAAGCATCGAAGAAGCGGCCTACGTCGCCTACCGGCAGGACGCCAAGAACCCAGAGTAGTTCGTGCCGGGTGTACCGGAAGTGACGCTGGCCGAGGCACCGTACGGACTCCATCTGCTCCCTGCCCTGCCCTCCGTCTGACCGAATGGAAGAATCAACGGTCCCCGCGCGCGCGAAGGCTTCGAAGTCGACTTGGCCTGAGCAAAATGCACACGTAAGGCTGCCACCACCCGAGCCGTAAAAGGCGGCACTTTCCACGTCGACTCTCCACAGGCAGCTTGAGCAAAGAACTCTCTCACGCTAAATAGCAATCGCTGACTTGGCCCCACGCACGACGAGCACATATTCTCGGTAGCGCTCTTCCCCCTCCCAAAAAAAAGAACTCCACATGACTATGAAAAAAATACTCATATCTTTACTCCTTGTCATCTCTATCGCTTGTGCGCAAGCTGCCGAGAAGCCTCACGCTGTAATCGTAGTGGGCACCCATCATTATTCTCCTCAAAAGACGATGCCCCAGTTTGCGAATGAGCTGACGAGGCTCGGATTCAGGACGACCCTGATCAATCCGGATTGGGACCCGGAAAAAGGCAAACGTGGGCTGCCGGGCTTGGAAGCGCTAGCCGAAGCGGATGTCGCTATATTTTTCATCCGGTTCTTGAAGCTTAGTGACGAGCAGCTAGCACATATCACCAGCTACTTGGAATCCGGCAAGCCGGTCGTGGGGCTCCGGACAAGCACCCATGGGTTCAACTATCCAACTGGGCACGCGCATCATGGCCTGAACTTATCTTTCGGGAAAGATGCCCTTGGCACACCGTATCAAGTTCACCTCGTGGGGAAAACCTCCGTAGAGCTAGCAGAAGGCGCAGCTACGCATCCCATCCTAACCGGAGTAGATCCGTCGGCTACGTGGCAATCGCCCGGAACGTTATACCTCACAGCGCTGGAGCCAGGGGTCGAACCGTTACTCCGTGGGACAGGAAAACCGAGGAAGCCCGGGATAAAGAAGACCAGCTTTGGCTCTTTCGATTTGAAAGCCGTCATGACCGATACGATTGCTTGGACCTGGCGCAATAAATGGGGAG
>DMTJ01000177.1 GCA_003477185.1 Lentisphaeria bacterium | reverse complement strand
CGATCTTAATGTGGTGGAGGTGGCGGCAATCACATCGCCTTATAAATCAATAGATTATTCTGCTAAGCGCTAGAAATGCCCCCATAGATACCCCCAGATCACGTCAGCTCACTTTTCGGCTAGATTCAGGCCGATTTCGTCGCTCTTCGGGCGCTCGCAATGGACCCCATCGCCCGAGGCAGCTGTACTGCCGATCAGGGCGCGCGCCCACTGCCGGTCCGGCAAATCCTGCGCTTGGCGTTCAGGATCCACAACCCGCGTTCGCATGGGAGCATAGTCATAGTGATACGAAGCCTCGGAAAGCAGCGACTGTACTCCGAGGCTTTGTATCGGGATGCTAAATAGAGTGCCGGACTGCAAATTCACATCACGTCAGACACCAAACACCGAGCGCATGCACTACACCCCTTGTCGGCGGCTGCGAGTATTCATCAGTCCAACATTAGGCAGCATCCATTGGATCCGAGGCAACGTGTTCCCGATGCCTCAATTTCGGCAATCGCGCACCAGCCACGGGTTGGGATCCGGGATGGCTGCCGAGGACGTCTAACGATATCTGCAGAACGTCGGCACCGCAGTAGTCAAAGACATCACCTGGCCCCGTAATCTGGGCGCCGTGCTTCTCCGTGGTATTGCCGGTCAGTGTATTGCAACGTCGATCTCTTTGAGTTCAGCCGGAGTTGTCTAGCAGCTTCAGACGCACACGTTGCAAGCCATTGAACATGTGCTCACGTTGCCCCGGAGGCAGTTCGCCGAACACCTCGTCGTACAATTCGGCTGCCTTGGAACGCATGAGGGGAACCAACTGCTTCGCAGCATCCGTCACGTAAACCCGATTGGCGCGCCGATCTACCGGGTCGTCGCGTCGCTCCACCAGGCCTGCCCGGGCCAGCCGATCGACGACGCCGCCGATCGTTGCCTTACCGATGTCCAGTTGTTGTGCGAGCTCGGTCTGGGTTAGACCATCCAGGCGGATCAAGTAGACCAGCGCTTGCCATTGCGTGCGGGTGAGACCGGTCTCGGAGATCTGTCGCTCGAAGGCCGCACGTAGCAACCGTGCCACGTCCGCGATCAAAAACCCGGGGTCCTGTTCTGCGTCCCACGTCGCCGCCTTGCGCCACAACGGAACGCCCTCTTCCGCGGAGGCATTGCGCTTCTCCTGACCCATTGCCGAAAGCCTCTTTGCTGTTGTTGTCATGGTCGTATAGTATTGCAACATATCATATGTGCAGATACTACTTTTCATGCTGGATGTCACGTTCAACACCCCCTCAGGTCTAACCATTCGGGGGAGCCGTTGGGGCAACGATAGCGCACCTCCCGTTCTGTTGGGACACGGAGGCGGCCAGACTCGGCACGCCTGGAGGCAGACCGCGGAGCTACTGTCAAAGGCAGGCTGGTTGGCTGTCGCGATCGACCTTCGGGGGCACGGAGACAGTGACTGGGCGGCAGATGGGGCTTATCAAATAGAAGCGTTTGCGGACGACTAGATCGCCATAGCGGGTCAGCTCCCCAGCAGGCCGGCGATTGTTGGTGCCTCGCTTTCGGGGCTGGCGGCGCTGATCGCAGAAGGCGAGCTGGCGCCCGGTTCCTTTCGTAGCCTGACGCTGGTGGATATCACCCCTCGGATGGATCCCGTAGGCGTGATGAAAGTTCTCGGATTCATGCATGCGCACCTGGAGGATGGTTTCACGTCGGTCGACCAAGCAGCCGAAGCCGTCGCCGCCTATCTGCCGCACCGAGAAAGGGCGCGAAGTAGCGAGGGCCTCCGGCGCTCACTCCGGCGCGGGCCTGACGGGCGCTATCGCTGGCATTGGGATCCGAACTTCATTCGCAATGTCGTCACGACGCGGGAAGAGCGGCGCTTTGAACGCTTGGAGGAAGCGGCGGCTCGCCTTAGCTTACCTGTACAGCTAATCCGCGGGCGAATGAGCGAGCTGGTGACACCAGAGGCTGCCGAGGCCTTTCTGCAAGTGGTCCCACATGCTCGGTTCGATGACATCTCCGGAGCCGGTCATATGGTTGCCGGAGACAGGAACGACGCGTTTACGGGGGCAGTTCGGGATTTTCTCGAGGGCCTTGAGGGGGAGGGAAACGCGTGACGGATTCGACACTCGGCAGGCTAGACATTGAGCAGGCGCTGCTCAGCTCCCCTTATCACCGCTGGCTTGGGCTCGAGCTGCTTGGCTCGGGGCCTGATGAGACCACAATTTGCTGCGCATGGCGGGAAGAAATGGTCTCGAACCCGCACCTCGAGTCGACGCATGGCGGAATTTTGGCAGCACTCGTCGATCTGACAGGGCTGTTTACCCTCTTGGCCGCCGGGGGCGCGGTTACGGCGACCGCTGATTTGCGTGTGGATTTCCACCGGCCAGCGCGTCCAGGCGTCCTTCTTGCGCGGGGCCGCCCGCTGAAGATCGGCTCCCGCATCAGCACGGCGGAGGTGTACGTCTATCAGGAAGATGGAGAGCTGCTCGTCGCAAGTGGCCGCGGCGCTTACCTCGGTGCCAGCTCTCAGGCTGCACCCTGAACATGAACCAATTGTCGGTCAAAGTGCGAAGGCTGCTCGCGGTATCTTGCGTCCTCGTTGTCGTAGGCTGCGGGAGCCGGGAGCAAGGTTCGGTTCCTACTGAAGCACAGGTCGTAGAGCCCCCTGCTGACGACACCCAGCCGCAAAGCGTTGAGGTCGTTGCGGTCCGCCGCGTGGAAATCGAGGAGGTAATCCGGGCCAGCGGGACCATCGCGGCCAAGCAAACCAGTCGCATCGGCCCACTGGTGGAAGGCGTGGTCGACGAGATCTTCGTTCGTGTCGGTGACCGCCCGCGCCGGGGCGACCCGCTGTTCCGCACTCGGCAGAACGACTATCGCCAGGCCGTCAATGAGGCTCAGGCCAGGCTCGACGTGGTTCGTGCAGAGCTCGAACTCAAGCAGAAGCGATTCGTACGCGCTCGGAGCCTCGTCGCCCGTAACCTTCTCTCCCAGGAACAGTTTGAACTCACTGAGACGGATGTCGCGGTCGCCCAGGCACAGCTCAGGTCGGCCGAAGCCGCCCTAGCCACTGCCGAGCAACAGCTTGGAGATACGATTGTGCACGCGCCATTCGACGGAACTATCACAGGTCGTTTCGCCGACGAAGGCGTGTACATGAGCAACCGATTTTCGATGGGCGGCCAGTCGGCCGTTGTCGAGCTGGCGGAAGCTCACATCGTTGCCGGCATCATGCAGGCGCCGGAGGCGGTGCTGTCCAGGCTGCGCCTCGGACAACGCGCGCTGCTGTACGTCGGTGAAAGCAGCCCTCCTCGTGAAACAGAGGTTTTCATAATCAATGACAGGGTAGACCCTGCCACACGGATGGCAGAGTTCCGTCTGCCCGTGCGCAATGACGACTACGCGATCAAGCCCGGTCAGTTCGTGCGTGCGGAGGTGCTCACTGGAAAGAGGACAGCACTGACTCTTCCGCGCCCCACGATTCGGGAGACGCAGGGCCAGAAGTTCGTCGTTCTCGTGGATGGGCAGAGCACCGAACGTCGAAATGTACAAGTGCGGGACCTAAACACGGACGACGTGGAAGTGCTGGCGGGGCTGAAAGAGGGCGATCTGGTGCTCCTTGACCCTGGCGATCAAGCATCGGAAACATCGGTACAGGGAAATCTGGCGCATGTGGATCGCTGACGTTTCCATACGCCGTCCGGTCTTTGCCGTGATGATGATCGGCTCTCTGGTCGTTCTCGGCCTCCTTGGTTTCACCAATCTCGGCGTCGACTTATTCCCAAAGGTTGAGTTTCCCTACGTCTCGGTGACCACTCGGCTCGAGGGTGCGTCGCCGGAAACAGTGGAAACCGAGATCACGGATATTCTGGAGGGGTACGTCAACAATATTTCGGGAATCGAGCGCCTGCGGTCCTCGAGCAGCGAAGGTCTCTCGCAGATCACGATTGAATTCAAGCTCGAGGAAAACGCTGACCTCAAGGCTCAGGAAGTTCGAGACAAGGTGGCGCTGGCGCGCTCGGAGCTGCCCCAGGAAACCGAGCCCTCCGTCGTCGAGAAAGTCGATCCTGACGCCGCGCCGATTTTGAGCGTGCTGGTATCTGGTGATACCGACATCCGTTCGCTTTCTGGCTTTGCGGACGACGTCGTTCGTGAGCGTTTGCAGCGCATTCAGGGGGTGGGCTCAATCAACCTGGTCGGGGATCGGGAGCGCGAGATCCGTGTGTGGCTCGATGCGCAGCGCATGCGGGCCATGGCGGTGACCGCAGACGACGTCGTTCGTGCCATCGAGGCAGAACACGCCGAACTGCCTGGCGGCCGTATGGAACTCGCGTCCAGCCTCATCGAGCTTGGTGTGCGAACCGACGCGGAGGCTGAGGACACTACGGAGCTTGCCGATCTGGTCATTCGATTCAACGACAATGCGCCGCCGACCCGCCTACGTGACGTGGCCCTCGTGGAGGATGGCCTCGAGGATGAGCGCTCTTACGCGATCCTCGACGGTCAGCGAGGCGTCGCGCTCGAGGTACGGCGCCAGAGTGGTCTGAATACTGTGGAAGTAGCGAGGCGGGTCCGGACAGCGGTCGGTGAGTTGCGCGAATCTGCGCCACAAGGTGTCAGTATCACGACCACACGTGATATCAGCCGGTTTATCGAATCCTCTGTCGCAGATGTCACCAAGGAACTGCAGATCGCCATGCTTCTGGTGGTCATGATCACGTTTTTCTTTCTACTCAGCTGGCGCGCCACACTCATCGTGGCTACGGCTATTCCGACCTCGCTGATCGCCACCTTCTTCGTATTCGATCTCGCCGGCATCACGCTGAATATTCTGACCCTGCTCGCGTTGACGGTTGCGATCGGCCTCTTGGTCGACGATGCCATCGTGGTGGTGGAAGCTATTCAGAAGGATGTGAACGAGGGTAAGCCCGCGGCCCAGGCAGCCTCGGAAGCGACCCGTCGGGTGAGTCTTGCCGTGCTCGCCGGTACGTTTGCCACTCTGGCCGTCTTTGTTCCCATCGCTTTCATGGAAGGCGTCGTGGGGCAGTTCTTCCGGGATTACGGGCTGGCCATCGTGTTCTCGGTGTCCGTGTCACTACTCGTGGCGCTGACCTTGAGTCCGATGCTTTGCTCGCGTTATCTCACTGCTCACGATCCGGACAGTTCCGGTCATGTTCTCTCCACGCTCGAACGGTTTCACGATTGGATGGCCGAGGCCTATGCGGCAGTGGTACGAGCTGCCATGCGATGGCGGTACCTGGTAATCCTTCTCGCCATCGGTTCGGTGTATCTCGGTGCGCTAATCGCAGCGCAGGTGCCCGGTGGCTTTACCTCGAAGGCAGATCGCAGCGAGTTTCAGGGCCAAGTGGAACTTCCGCCCGGCACCGCCATCGAGGAGAGCAAGTCGAGGGCGCACGAGCTGAACCGCGCACTCAGCGCCGTGACCCACGTGCAGTCGGTATTCGTAACGGTGGGCGCGGGCGCCGCCGGCGAGCCCAGCAGGATAGATGTCTACGGCACGCTGACACCGAAGCAAGCCCGGGATGTGGGTCAATTCGAAGTCATGGATGACGTTCGTGAAGCAGCGCACCAGGTTGTACCAAATGCCCGCACAATCAACATTGCGGAAGTTCCTTGGGTTTCCGGGGGCGGACTCTCCACGGCCGATATCGAGCTCGTGCTGCAGAGTGCGGATCTAGACGTAACTCGCCAGTACAGCGAACGCTTGGCGGCTGTACTTGGTTCGATGGCAGGGCTCTCGGATGTCCGCAGCGGCTTTGAGCCGGGCAGGCCAGAGCTCGTTCTGGACGTGCGAAGAGATCGCGCCGGTGATCTCGGAGTATCGGC
>DMTJ01000335.1 GCA_003477185.1 Lentisphaeria bacterium | reverse complement strand
GTTCTGGAGCGGATTCCGGCCTCGCTGGTGAGGCTGGGGGAGTGGATGGCAGATTATTATTGCTGCAATCGGGAACAGGCGATGCGGGCGTTGTTGCCGGCACCGGTGCGGGCACAATCGGTGAAGCCGAAGATGCAGCAGATCGTAACGCTATGCGCTAACGAGAAGCTGCCAGACGAGCTGCAGAGGCTGGAGCAATCCGCGCCACGACAGGCGGAGGCATTAAAACGCTTGGTGCAGCGCCATCGGATGACGGTTTCATCGTTGTGCCGAGAAGCGCGGGTTGGGCGCCCGAGCTTGAAGCGTTTGGAAGAAAAGAAGCTGATCGAGATACGCGAGGAGGCTGTCTCTCGCGACCCATTCTCGGCCTTGCAGTATATGCAGACTGAGCCGCTTACGCTGACTGATCAGCAACGCGTTGCCTACGACCAGGTGTTGGTGGAGCTGAAGGCGGAGAAGCCGAAGCCTACGTTGCTGTTTGGCATCACGGGAAGCGGAAAAACGGAGGTGTATCTGCAGGCGATCACGGTGTGTTTGGAGCAGGAGCGGCAGGCGATCGTACTGGTGCCGGAGATTGCGTTGACGCCGCAGACGGTGGAGCGGTTCCGGGGCCGGTTTGGCGAGCGTGTCAGTATCATGCACAGCCGCCTGAGTGACGGCGAGCGCTTTGAGCAGTGGTGCGCGATCAACCGTGGTGACGTAGACATCGTGGTCGGGACGCGTTCGGCGATCTTTGCGCCATTTCACCGCCTGGGGCTGATCATTGTGGATGAGGAGCACGAGCCCAGCTATAAGCAGGGGAAGGCACCTCGTTATCAGGCTCGCGATGTGGCCGTGGTGCGGGCTAAGATGGAAAAGGCTGCGGTAGTCTTGGGGACGGCAACGCCGGCGCTTGAGACCTACCACAACGCGCAGCTGGGAAAGTATGGGCTGGCAGTCTTGAGCGAGCGCGTTGATGATGCGGAGCTGCCGACTATCGCCGTGGTGGACCTGGGGGCACAGTCTGCGGCAACAGGGCAGATCGACTTTTTCTCGCCGTCTCTGCGCGCCGGGATTCATAAGGCGTTGGACGATTGCGAGCAGGTGATTTTGTTTCTGAACCGCCGGGGTTACAGCAGTAGTCTGACCTGCATGCAGTGTGATTACGTGGCTGAATGCGATGACTGCAGTTGCAGCTATACGTATCACCGGCACAATCAGCGGTTGATCTGCCATCTCTGCGGTGCCTTGCGATCGCCGCCGGTACGGTGCCCAGGCTGTGGCTCGGAGGAGATACGCTATGGCGGGTTGGGGACGCAGAAGCTGGAGCGGATGACCCGCGGTGCATTTCCGGATGCACGAGTGATGCGGATGGATTCGGACACGATGACGGGAAAGGATTCCTATCGCAAGGCACTCACGTCCTTTCGCGCTGGGGAGGTCGATATTCTGATCGGTACGCAGATGATCGCCAAGGGCCTACATTTCCCCAATGTCACTTTGGTGGGCATTGTGTTTGCTGATTTAAGTTTGAATCTCACGGATTTTCGGGCGGGGGAACGAACGTTTCAGCTGATCGTGCAGGTGGCCGGTCGTGCTGGGCGTGGAGATCTTCCGGGGCGGGTGATCGTGCAAACCTTTACGCCGTTTCATCCGGTGCTGGAGGCGGGACGAAAACAGGATTATACGGGATTCTACGAGCATGAGATCGAGGCCCGGCGTCAGCTGCAACTGCCGCCCACAAAGCGTCTGATTATGATTCACATCCGGGGCCCACAGGAGTTACAGGCTGAGCAGGTGGGCGAGCAGTTTCGCCAGTACATCGGCAAGCCGCTGGTTGGCACCGCGACTGTGTCTCCGGTATATCCCAGTGCGGTCGCTCGACTGCGAAATCAATACCGGTTTGAGATGATGATCATCACGGATCGCGTGGTGCAGACGAGCCGTTTTCTGCGGCAGGCGCTGCGCGCCTATCCGACACCAACGGGCGTGGTGCTCCAGGTGGACGTAGACGCATGATCGGGCGAACTCCGTTGGAGGTGACGCGGCGGCCGGGCACGGGATTGCCGGTGCTGTTGGTTCATGGCTTTCTGGGGGACGCTGGAGAGTGGGATCGGCTGCTCAGGGATCTGCCGGAATTGAATGCCTATTGCCTGACTGTGCCAGGACATGGCCAGACAAGTTGCCCCGCAGATGCTTCGATTTCCTGGTTTCGCGCGGCGTTCGCGGAGACAGTGGCGGCGCTGGGGCTCGCCGAATTCGCAGTGCTGGGCTATTCGCTAGGCGGTCGGTTGGCGCTGGATTGGGCGGTTCACGATGGACAGGGCCTTCGCTGCCTGATTGCGGAGTCCGCAAATCCTGGAATTGCGGACCCCGCAGTTCGCGCCGAGCGTTTGGCGGCGGATCGGACACTGGCAGATGAATTGGTCGAATTTGGGTTACATGTGTTCTTGCAAAAATGGTACGGTCAGGATTTGTTTGCGAGCGTGGTGGTGCAGCGAGCTGACTTGGTGCAGCGCAGGGCGACGGGGAATGCGCAGGAACTGTCCCGCGCGCTACGGGCATTCAGTCTGGGCGGGCAGGGGGATTTGCAGCAGGATCTGGGGCTTTTAGGGTGCCCGGTGTGGTGGATTGCTGGCGCGCTGGATCCGCGGTATGCAGAGATTGCAAAGAGCTTGGAGATGGCGCATGCGGGCGTCCGGGCAGCGATAGTAGGACAGGCGGGACATAACGTGCACTTGGAACAACCGCAACTTTTCGCGCGTCTCCTCGTACGGATCTTACGAGACCCATGTGCGTGATTGGGGCGCTGGGAGTATGGTAAGACCGCAGTTCTGTAGTTTTAAATGCGGAGAATTCGTGAATGGTTTCGAAGTGTAGCAATGGACGTTGGTGTACCCTGTCGCTTTGGCTAACTTTTCTTTTGGCAGTGCAGTCGAGTGGGCAGAATAGTGTGCTCTCAGTCCAGTGGCTGCTTGAGTTCCAGCACAACGCCACCACACAGGCAGAACGGGACCTGAAACGTGAATTTTCCCAAGAGAGGGAGCAATTGGAACGGCTGGCAACGCCGCTGGAGATTGGCCAGCAGGTTCGTTTTCGGTTAGTGATGGGGTCGCGCTCGATATCGGGTCGTCTGAATGGGCTGATCGGTGACGACTATGTCAAGGTCAGCAATAAGCGGGTACTGATTCAGGACATTGAGGAATCCGAGCGCGAGCATGTGCAGTGGTCGTTTTTTAAGACGGCTGAGGATCGCGAGTTGGAGTTGCAGAATCGGTCGGATGCGATCAACGCTGAGGTTGATAAGCGAAGCCGGTTTCTTGTGCGGCGCGCGTTCGAAGAGCGCGGGCTGTTGGAGCCGGATATTTTTGCCACGACCTACATTCAAACCGGTGACAGTGTCTGCGAGCGGAGCTATCTCGGGGAAGGAAAGGCTTCGCTGGTGCTTCAACGTGTGACGGGAAGCCGTTTTGTCACCGGGACCATGTCCAACGCAGCGCAGTTCAACCCAATCGTAATGGTTGGGCGTAAAGCGATCAGTGTTGTCTCGACTAAGACTGGGGCAATGCGGGCGCTTTCGCTCGATCTCGGTGGTGATTTCACGGAACAGGATCTAGCGAACGTAGAGATCTGGTGCTACCAGTCCGAGGCAGGCTATTGGCGCTTGGCGGTTAACCCGGGCTTTACACCGCGTGACGCGGACAGTAATGGGCGTCATGCGATTCAAGCGAAGTTGAGCTTCAGTATCGTCGAGCATGACAGGCCGGGCGCTGTGCAGACCGTGCCGCTGGCCAAGCCACTTTCGGAGGCGAACTATGAGGCTGCGCGAGTGGAGGCCATCGCCTATCAAAACGAGGTGGTTGCCATGCTCCAGCGCATCGTCAAGCGTGCTTCGGAGCTCCGCACCGCGCGTGACCTTGCGCCGAGGACCGAGAAGGAGCAGGGACTTGGCGAAATCGTCCCGATCGAAATTTACCCGGACGATTACACGGAGAGAGAGGGCGAGCCTGTTGAGCTGAATTTTGGAATTCTGCAAGGCCTCGAAGAGTGACAACGAAATTCGGAATAGAATACGAGGGTAGCTGTGTGAAGTACCTGATGCAATTGCTGATGTTGTGCATATTTACTGTGTGCGCGAATGAGCCTGTGGACATGCGGATTGCAGCGTACGAGCAGTTCAAGGGAGACGCGAAAGAGCAAATCAAGGCAATTCTGGATGAAGAGTTCAGCCAGGATATGGAGTTCGTCAAGCGCCTGAATACCCCGTTTCCAGTAGGCGAAATGGTGGTGGTAACGGTGCGAAAGGGGCTGGGCACTCAGACCATTCGTGGCGTCTTTAAAGGGATTGAGCGGGAGAAGTATGCACGGATTGACCAGCGGACCTATCTGAAGGATGACATCGATGAGCTTGACTGGAAGCGCCTTTATTACGGAATGAATCGTGGAAGGCTTGCGTTTGAGGTGAACGAGTTGCGCCTATCGCTGGCTGAGAAACGAGCCCGTCGCGAGACGGTGGAGATGGAGAAGCTCATCCACGAGTCGGGGTACTCGGAGAAATTCTTTGGGCAAGTGCTCGCGGTCAATGGCGAGTACCGCTATCGGAAGCACATGGGAGACCGTACGATTCTGTTGGAAATTCGCGATCATCCGAGCCGCAGCTATCTCTCGGCGCGCTTGGTGAATAACACGGACAAAAATCTGAAGTTCATGCTGCTGATTGGTTCCAAGGTGGTCGCAGCTTCAGAGCTGTTTCATGGTGGCGAAAAGTGGAAGAGCGCCGGGTTTCGGCTCAAGCGCGAGCAGGTTCCAGGGAGTCTCGCAAAGCTGTCGAAGAGCCTGAAGATTTTCTGTTTCGATAGCAAGGTAGGGAGCTGGCTGCTGGTGCCTCGGCCAACAAATGTTACGCCAGGTCGCACGAACTCGAAGCCATGCCCCGAGTGCGATGGGACGCAGAAGAGTCTGGATCGCGATGGAAAGACGGTGATTCACTGCCCTGGTGCAAATGCGCAGGCGACAATTCCGCTGCTGGAGCCCGTGCGCACAAGTGAGATTACATACATGTTCCGTTTGAATGAGGATAGCATTCGGCCGCCGACGGCTAAAATTCGCAATGAGTTTGGCAAGGCACCACTCCTGGCGAAGCGATACGCCATTGAGATCCAGCGTCAGATTTTTGAGGAGAAGAAGGTTGCCCGTGTCGCTCGCGAGCAAGAGGACGATACGGCAAACGCTGAGCAGCAGAGCATTGCTACTGCTCGGCTCGAGCGTGAGCAGCTCGCCGCATCTCGTGAATCGTTTGATCGGGCCTATCGCTGGTTGACGCCTGAGGGCGCAAGGGCCGCAGACTCGGTCGGAGACAAGCTGCCCAGAAAGACCGTCATCAAAATGGCGTTTGATGATATCGCATTTCCCACTGCCGTGCAGGGTGACAACCGCAGAGTTTACGGCTTCACAAGTTGGAGGAATGCGAAGTCACTAGATCATCAGAGCTACTACGCGTTGAAGTATCGCCTGTTGCGGGTTGGGCAACCAGGGAGTTCGCGCGAAGCGACGAAGACGCCTGAAGAGGAGGAACTGCCGCCGCGCTCACGCTATCGCTCATCCCGTTCTCCCCGTCCGGCCCGCGTGACTGGCCTGTCGAAAGAGCTGGTCTCTTTGGACCAATACGGTAAGACTCTTGCCGATGTCGAGTACTGGCTGCAGTACCGACTGACTCCAAGAGAGCGCGTCTCTGGGAGCTATGAGACCAAAGTGTTGGTGAAATTCCCGAATTCTGAGCAGACGATGGGAGAGGTTATCAAGATGCCAGCTGCGGGACATAGCTCAGTGATCTCCGGTGTGGAGAAACTCGAGCTTCCCGAGTCTACCGGGAGAATTAAGATTGTTGAAGTGACTATCGATGGCACGTCCGAGGACACTGAGGCTGCTGTTGAGGTAGAATTTCTGGGCCCCGAGGTCGACGAAACAGTTGAGGAAGAAAATAGCGGGAACAAGCGGGCAAGAGAGTTTCAGCGGCTGATGCGGGAGCGCGCTGCCCAGAAAAAGAGGGAAGCGGCTGGTCAACAGCCGCCGCCCTCACAGTAGAGAGCCTCCATTTGCGGCCTGAAGGGTATGAGGATCCAGATGCGCGTACTTCTGTGTGACATTGATAGCCTTCGGCCCGATCATCTCGGGTGCTACGGCTACCATCAAAATACCTCACCGAACATTGATCGAATTGCCGAGAGGGCAGTTCGATTTACGAACTATTACTGCTCAGATGCACCCTGCTTGCCCTCTCGTACAGCCTTGATGAGTGGCCGGTTTGGGATTCATACTGGCGTGGTCGGGCACGGTGGCACTGCGGCCGATATGCGCCTCGAAGGGCCGGGGCGTAACTTTCGCTCGGAGCTGTACGAGGATGCGTTGCCTACCATCTTTCGTAAACTGGGCATGAAAACCACGCTGGTTAGCCCTTTTCCCGAACGTCACACCTGCTGGACGTTCTACGCTGGCTTCAATGAAGTGCACAACACGGGAAAGGGCGGGCAGGAATCTGCAGAGGAAGTCACTCCAGTTGTGCTCAAGTGGATCGCAGACAATGCGGCAGATGATGACTGGTTTCTCTACGTGAACTACTGGGACCCGCATACGCCCTACCGAACGCCAGAAGAGTTAGGGAATCCTTTTGCGGACGACCCGCTCCCGGAATGGCTGACGGAAGATGTGCTTGAGGGCCATAAGAAGATGGCAGGACCGCACACTGCGTTGGACATTAACATGCACAACGGAGACGAGCTCCCTGCGTTTCCGAGGCAGCCGGGTGAGTTGCAGACAATGGAAGATTTGCGGCGGATGATCGATGGCTATGACTGCGGTGTGAACTGGGCAGACGAGCATGTCGGTCGGATCCTGGCAGGGCTGGAGGCCCAGGGAGTCGGGCTGGATGATGTGGTGGTGATCGTGACGGCTGATCATGGTGAGAACCAGGGCGAGCTTGGGATCTACGGCGAGCACGGTACGGCTGACTCGATCACCTGCCGAGTGCCGCTGATTGTACACTGGCCCGGCATGGAAGAGGCCTGCGTGAATGAGGGGTTGCATTATAATGTGGACCTGGCCCCGACACTGGCAGAACTGACCGGTGTGGCGGCGCGCCCGCGCTGGGATGGCGAGAGTTTTGCTGCTGCGATACAAGACGGCGAGGCGACTGGGCGCGACCAGCTGGTGATCAGCCAATGTGCCCATGTTTGCCAGCGAAGCGTGCGCTTTGGGCCGTGGCTGTACATGCGTACGTATCACGACGGCTATCACCTGTTCCCGAAGGAGATGCTGTACAATCTTGAGAGCGATCCGCATGAGCAGTTTGACTTGGCGGAGGCGCATCCGGAGATCTGTCGTGAGGGCGCTTCCCGGCTACTGGATTGGCATGATGACATGATGGCCAGCAGCCCGAGTAGCTCAGACCCGATGTGGGAGGTCATGGCGGAAGGTGGCCCGTTGCATGCGAGTGGCCATCTGAAACGATATGTAGAGCGTCTGGAGGCCACCGGGCGCGGTAACGCTGTGCCAGCTCTGCGCGAACGTCATGCTTGGGAGTTTGCTGACGAATGACGAACTATAAGCAAAATTTTATTTCCTTTATGCTAGATTCTGGCGGGCTTCGGTTCGGGGATTTCACGACAAAGAGCGGGCGGAAAACCCCATACTTCATTAATACCGGGCAATACGCGACCGGGCCGCAGATTGCGAAGTTGGGCTCGTTCTACGCGGCGGCGCTGGCTGATCGGCTGGGACGGGAGTACGACACGCTTTTTGGCCCCGCGTACAAAGGGGTGCCGCTGGTTGTGACCGCGTCTATGGCGCTCGCTGCGGAGCATGATCATACGGTGAACTTCACATTCAACCGCAAGGAAGCGAAGGATCACGGCGAGAAGGGAGTCTTTGTCGGGCATCCTTTCGGCGATGGCGAGCGCGTTGTGATTGTCGAAGATGTGGTGACGGCTGGGACGTCTGTGCGTGAGACCGTACCGCTGCTGCGCAGCGCGGCGGACGTTACGCTCGCGGGTCTGATCGTATCCGTGGATCGGGAGGAGAAGGGGACCGGTGAGCGCAATGCGCTGGATGAACTGGCGACTACCTACGACATGCCTGCCTTTGCGATCGTCACTCTTTCCGAGATCGTGGCACATGTCACGGAGCATGGGCTGGTCTCGGCGGAGATTCTGCGCGCGATCGCGGACTATCGGGCGCGCTGGGGCGCGTAGGCTGAGCGGTGATTGCCTGGTTGTGTGCCTTACGCTGTGAGGCGCAGCCGATATTGACGCGGCTGCAGGCACGGCGCGTGCCAAGTGCGCTGGGCTTTCGCATCTATCGCAAGGATAACGCCATCGTGGCGATCACGGGGGTCGGGCCTGAGCGCGCGAGCGCGGCCACAGGTGCTTTGCTCCGCGAGTTTTCCGAGATTTGCGAACTTCGCAACGTCGGGATTTGCGGCGGGACGCCAGAGGTGCAGTTCGGGGATGTGTTCACGGCTGAGGCAGTTGCGTGGGACGGACAGCTGTACCCGCTGCGTCCGTGGCCGGGAATGCCCGCACGGCCGTTGACGACGGTGCGAACTCCGCAAACTGAGGGAGTAGAGACGTTGGTGGAGATGGAGACCGGAGCGATTGCCGCTGCGTGTGGTCAGCTGCCGCTGTCTGTCTTGAAGGTGGTCAGTGATTTAGCCGACGGTGCGGTGATTACAGCAGAGCAAGCAAGCAAGCTGGTGGGGCAGGCGCTGGCTGTGGCGGGCCTGTGAGATGGCAGTCAGTGCTACTCTT
>DMTJ01000377.1 GCA_003477185.1 Lentisphaeria bacterium | reverse complement strand
CCACGATTGCTATTTCTCCGCATCCCACGCGGCCAAAGATTCCGGAATCGCGCTCGGCCTGGCAGCAACGCAGGGCATCAACGCCCCACTCGCCCAAGCGACCTTCGATCAATACACCAAATTGACTGAGATGGGCAAAGGCGAACTCGACAAATCCGGCATCGCCGAACTCACCTTCAAGGGACGCAGCTAGGAAAAACAGAGGACAGAAGACAGTAGCCAGAAGCCAGAATCTGACACTCAACACCCTGTCCCCTGTCCTCTGATCCCTGTCCTCTGATCTATTCATGAACCAAACCATCAAAAACTCTCTCGGCGAAACGCTCGATTACAGCTTCGCCTCCGGCGCCGACGACTTTAAAAAGTCAGACTGGATCGTCGTGCTCGGCCACGGCGTGACCGGCAACAAAGACCGCCCAGTAGTGGCCGATCCTGCCGCCGCACTCAATGCTGCGGGATTTGATACGCTGCGTTTCTCATTTGCTGGCAACGGCGATTCCGCAGGTGACTTTCGCGATGCCACCATCACCAAAGAGGTGGGCGACTTGAATGCCGTCCTTGATGCCGCCGCAGCATCGTATCCAAAAATCGCCTACATCGGTCACAGTATGGGCGGTGCCGTCGGCGTCATCCAAGCCAGCACTGATGTCCGCATCCGCGCACTGGTCTCCATCGCTGGCATGATCGACACCAAAACATTTGCCGAAACCGAGTTCGGAGAAGAAACACCGGATGAAGGCCTGATGTGGGAGGAGGAAAGCTGCCCGCTCTCCTCCGCATTCATGACTGACCTGTGTCAAACACACAACAGTCTCGAAAATAAAGTCGAGGCGATCACCGCTCCCTGGCTGCTGCTGCACGGAACCGCCGACGATGTAGTCCTCCCGAAAGACAGCGAAACGGTTCGCGGCATCAAGGGCGACAGTGTCACCATCGTGACTGTCGAGGGGGCAGACCATAGTTTTAATGAGTCGGCACACAAGGCGGAGCTAATCGACAACATCGTCGCCTGGCTCAGTGCCCAAGCATAACATCATTTCAATGACGCATCTACTGGAGTTTTCCCGCAGATGCGTCATTGTCATCCTAGATGCCCCCCTCCGCCGCACAATCTCCCCCGAGCGCCACGACGTCCCGGACCAGCGTCACAGTCATTAAGCAACGTGTGACTGGCGCAGCTGCGTCGCCCCCCGAAGAGGACCATCTCGCCATTGAAGATCCGATCGAAATTGTGCTGCACTATGATGATGCCCAAGCAGGCCTCAGCAGCAAGGCACTGACCTTGACCATGCGCACACCGGGCCACGACGCGGAGATGATCACCGGCTTTCTGTTCGGCGAAGGCATCATCCAAGCCGCCGGCGACATCGACTCGATCGAATTCAATGAGCCACTCGATTGCGAAGCATCCACACGTGCACAGGTGCACCTGCGCACCGGCCTGCAACTCTGCGCGGACTCTTTCGACCGCAATTTCGCCATCCATTCCAGCTGCGGCGTCTGCGGCAAGACCTCGCTCGATAAACTCACCCTCCCTGCCACACTAAAAATAAAAGACCCCACAACGGTCGATGCGACTTGGATCCATCAACTCCCGGGACTGATGCATCAAGATCAAGAAGTCTTTCGAAAAACCGGCGGTCTGCACGCTGCGGCACTTTTCTCCAGCAGCGACGAGTCCTTTACCGCGCGCGAAGACATCGGTCGTCACAACGCGCTCGATAAGGTCATCGGTGCGAATCTCCGCAAGGGCAAGCACGCTGCCTACGGACAAGTCCTTTGCGTCAGTGGGCGCATGAGCTACGAGATTCTACAAAAAGCACTGGTCGCCCGCATCCCGATCATCGCAGGCGTCGGCGCGCCCTCCAGCCTCGCGGTGGCACTGGCCAATGACTTTAACCTCACCCTCATCGGCTTTGTCCGCAACGGCTCTTACAATATTTACAGCTGCCCCGAACGCATTCGCACCGCTTAATTGCAGCGCGTATTTTGGCTCTAAATTTCACACACATACGACATGACACCCCAACCACTCATCGGCCTATTATTCCACGCGCTCGGCGGCGTCGCCGCAGCCAGTTTCTACGCACCCCTCAAGTTCATCCGTAAATGGCCCTGGGAATGTTTCTATCTGGCAATGGGAGCTTTCGCATGGCTGCTCACGCCATGGATCTTCGCCAGCGCAACCACGCCCGATCTATTCGGAGTGCTCAGTCGCGCGCCTGCCTCTGCACTGGGGTGGACTTTTCTATTTGGGATACTGTGGGGCATCGGAGCGGTCACTTATGGGTTGACGATGCGTTACCTCGGCATGGCGCTGGGCATGTCGATCGCGCTGGGCTTTTGCGCACTGTTCGGCACCCTGATACCACCGATCTTCCGCGGTGAACTGATGGCGGTCGCGTCCACCACTGGCGGGCAAGTGGTGATCGGCGGCGTGGCACTCTGCGCGGTAGGCATCTTGGTGGCAGGCTATGCGGGCTTCCGTAAGGAGCATGAACTGCCTGCGGAGCTAAGCGCCGACCACAAGTCCGGCGACGACGAGTTCGCCCCGATCAAGGGCTTGGTGGTCGCCTTTGTCAGCGGACTGATGAGTGCCTGTTTCGCCTTTGGCATACAAAGTGGCGTGCCGATTGCCGAGCTTGCGGTCGAAGCAGGCGCTAACCCGTTATTTCAAAACAACGTGGTGCTCTGCGTCATCCTGCCGGGCGGATTCCTCACCAACACGCTGTGGTGCCTGTATCTGAATCGCCGCAATAAAACCTTTAGTGGCTACCGCTCCGCGACACCCACGGAGACGACCGGCATCCTCAGCCTGTGCGCCGCGTCCGGCATCATCTGGTATTTCCAATTTTTCTTCTATGGCATGGGGTCGACCAAGATGGGTGCCTTCGACTTCTCGAGTTGGTCACTGCATATGTCGTTCATCATTATCTGTGGTAATTTGTGGGGGCTCTTTTTCAAAGAATGGCGCGGAGTAACGCGTGCCACTCTGAGTATCGTCTGGTCAGCCATTCTGCTACTCATTCTATCCACCGTCATCATCGGCTGGGGCAACTCACTGGGCACCACTGCGCCAGCGCACTAATCTTCAACCTCTCACTCGCCGAAGGCGTCACTTTCACTCGCCGCAGGCATCACTCTCACTTCGTGCGCAGCACGATCACTCTCACTGTTATGCTCCCCGACGCCGAACCACCCCGCAAACTTGAAAATCTCGAACGCTCTGCCCCCAAAGACAAGGCGGTCGGCACCAAGGCGGTCACCAATTCACTCAAGCACGTCAACCATCAGGCAGGCCCGACACGTGGCGCCCAGGCGCTCTACCGGATGAATCAAAAAGGCGGATTCGACTGCCCCAGCTGCGCCTGGCCCGATCCCGATGGCGAACGCTCACGCTTCGAATTCTGCGAAAACGGTGCCAAGGCGATTGCCACCGAAACCACTAAGAAACGAATCGGCCCGGAGTTCTTCGCGGAACACTCCGTCGCTGAACTAGCGGAGCAAACCGACTTCTGGCTCAACGATGCCGGCCGCATCGCCACCCCAATGGTGCTCGAAAAAGACGGCACCCACTATCAACCGATCAGCTGGGACGACGCGGTCGCACTCATCGCCGAGGAGCTCAATGCCACCGAGTCCCCCGACGAGGGCATCTTCTACACCTCCGGCCGAGCCAGCAACGAAGCCGCCTTTTTATATCAGCTCTTCGTCCGCCAATACGGCACCAACAACCTGCCCGACTGCTCGAATATGTGCCACGAATCCAGCGGCGCAGCGCTCAAGCAAACAGTCGGTATTGGCAAAGGCACCGTCACTCTCGAAGACATTGAAACAACCGACTGCCTATTGGTCATCGGTCAAAACCCCGGCACCAATCATCCACGCATGCTCACCTCGCTGGAGCAAACAGTGCTCAACGGCGGAAAAATTGTATCCGTAAACCCACTACT
>DMTJ01000375.1 GCA_003477185.1 Lentisphaeria bacterium | reverse complement strand
ACGAGGCGGATCTGCTCAGCAAGCCCTGGAGGCTTCGTACTGACTCGTGCCCATAGTCGAGAATCAGCTCCTCCAAGCTCTCGCGCAGGACGCGCACCTGATCTACGCCATGACGAAGCAGAGAGCCCGCCACCATGACAGCATCTGCACCTACGAGGAGATACTTCATGACCTGCTCGGCGGTTTCGACGCCGCGTCCGCCTGCGAGAGAGCAGATGATCATGTCGCGAAGCATCCCGATCCAGAGTAGCGGCAGGCGAATCTCATCGGGAGTGCTGGGGGCGAGATTGCGGTCGACCGATAGCCGGCTGAGGTCAATGTCTGTCTGGTAGAAGCGATTAAACAGCACGAGTGAATCTGCCCCTGCTGCATCGAAGCGGATTGCGATGTTCGCAAAGGATGTAAAGAACGGACTCAGCTTGAGGGCTATTGGGATATTTACGGCGCGCTTGACAGTCTTGAGGGTATCGAGATACTGGCTCTCGATATTTACGGCGGGCTGGTCGGGGTCGGCTGCGACCCGGTAGAGGTTGAGTTCCACAGCATCGGCGCCGGCTTGTTCGATTTGTCTGGCGTAGTTTGCCCAGCCTTGGAAGGTGCAGCCATTCAGGCTGGCGATGATTGGGATGTCCACGGCCTGTTTGGCCGCGACAATGTGGGAGAGATACTGGTCTGGACCCACGGGCCTGGCGATGGGAGGCAGATACCTTGCTGCCTCGGCGGGTGCATTACCTGCGAGATCTAGGGCGCGGGCGACTGCGGCACGATCGCGCGAGACTTGCTCCTCGAACAGGGAGTAGAGCACGACTGCTCCGGCCCCTGCGTCCTCCATTTTTTTGATGCTGTCGAGCGAGCGTGAGAGCGGGCACGCCGATACGATGATCGGGCAGCTCAATTCGAGATTCATATAACGTGTTGAAAGATCGGTCATGCCAAGTCTCCTGCCATCCAATTGCTGATTTGGTATAAGCAGATTCCGTGCCCACTGCGTTCAGGTAGAAGCCTTGTGCGAAATCGGACGGTTGCCGAAAGGGGGTCTCCGTTCTGCGGATCGCGGCAGAGTGCGGAATAAAATTGCTGGCAGTAAGGACCTGTCGCGATATGTTCCGCCAAGTTCGCAAAATAATGAGTCGCGCGATGAAAGATGAACAGGGCGAGTACCAGGCAGGGGCGTTTCACGAGATGTTTGCTCGTGGCCGTGCTTCGGGGCGCCTGCGCCTGACGCGCGAGGGCGTGGCTTTCAGCAACGACCAAGGCTCGGTTCTACTGCCGATGTCAGGGCTCAAAGTGGAATTGGGCGGGGCGAGCGATCGGCTCGTGTTTTTTAAGTCTGCAGCAGAGCCGGCTTGGTCCGTGTACACGTCTGATCGGGATATTTTGAAGGATCCAAGCCTGGAGATTTCACTGGCAGATCGGCAGGCGATTAGCAAGACGCGGAGCCTTGCCAAGCTCGCCTGGGTGGCAGCGGTGGGGTTAGTCCTGGCGGCGGGACTCGTGACGCTGCTACTCTGGTCGCAGCGGGCTTTGCTGAGCGGCTGGCTGGCGAGCAAGATTCCGGCCGAGCAGGAGGCCAAGCTTGGTGAACTTATCGCCGAGCAGTTCGCGGGCTCGAAACGAGTGCTGAGCGAGGATGAGGATCTGGCAGGCGACTGGGGGGCGATGTTGGCACCACTGCTAGAGGGCGTGGATGGGAATCGCTATGATTATGATATTGTGCTGATCGAGGACTCGGTGCCGAACGCGTTCGCGCTACCGGGCGGCAAGATTTTCGTCCATAGTGGGCTGCTGCTGCAGGCAGAACGCCCCGAGGAAGTGCTGGGGGTGGTGGCGCATGAGATCGCGCACGTGAACCTGCAGCATGGCACGCGGGCTGTACTCGAGACGGTGACGCTGGTGGTGGTTGTGCAGGCGCTAATCGGCGACTTTTCTGGGGTGATCGCGCTGGCAGCGGAGGGCGGCGTGGCGCTGTTGACAAAGGCGCACTCGCGCGATGCCGAACGTGAGGCCGATGAGGTGGGCTGGGGCTATATGATGAAGGCGGGCCTGGATCCGGCCGCCATGATTTCGTTGTTTGAGAAGCTGGGGGAACTGCAGGAAGTCCATGAAGGATTGGAAGATGCTATCGCCTGGATCTCGACGCACCCAACCACCGACGAGCGGGTCGCGACGCTGGAAGGAAAACGCGATGCGCTCACTGAGGAATACGCGCCGCTGGTATTCGATTTCGAGTCGTTTCTGACGCGCGTTCGCGGCGTGCTGTTGAACCCTGAGGATGATGAGTCCCCCACCGAGAATAGAGAGGAGTCTGATGAACACACACATTGAAGGATCGCCATCCTTTGCCTACATCCAGGTAGACCTTGAGCCTGGGGAGTCCGTGATCGCCGAGTCCAACGCGATGGCCAGCATGGCTGGTGATATCGATCTGGACACGAAGTTTAATGGTGGATTTATGCGGGGCCTGCTGCGCAAATTTTTGGGCGGAGAGTCGCTGTTTGTGAATCATTTCACCAACAACCAGGCCGAGGCCCGCCGGATCACATTGGTGCAGCCGAATCCCGGTGATATTCACGAACTAGAGCTGAACGGCGATTCGTTCTGCTTGCAACCGGGCGCATACATCTGCTCTAGCCCGGATGTGGAGCTGGGGCTGCAATGGGCGGGCCTTCGTTCTGGAATCTCGCGCGAGGGCTTTTTCCGGCTGAAGCTGTCGGGGCACGGGACTGTGTGGTACGGCGCCTACGGTGGGATGATCACACGGCAGATCGATGGCGAGTACATCGTGGATACGAGTCATCTTGTGGGCTACGAACCGCAGATCAACCTGAAGCTCCAGCTGGCGGGCGGCCTTTTCTCCAGCTTTTTCGGGGGCGAGGGCTTGGTGACACGCGTAGAAGGTAAGGGCAAGATTGTGATTCAAACCCGCAGCCTCAGTGGACTGCGCGACTATATGAACCCGAGGATCTGATCATGGAAGTTGAATTGATGCACCAACCTGGGAATTCTGCAGCCCGGATGATCATTCCTGCAGGGGAAACGGTAACGGCGGAGGCCGGGGCAATGATCTCGATGAGCAGTGATGTGCAGATCGAGACCACCACGCACAAGCGCGGCAAGGGCGGCGTGATGAAAGCATTGCGGCGGATGCTGTCTGGCGAATCGATGTTTCTGAACCACTTCACACCCGGCGCGAATGGCGGAGAAGTGATCGTGGCGGCAACGCTGGCCGGCGATATGATGGTCTACGACTTGGACGACGAGGAATTGGTCGTGCAGTCTGGATCGTTCGTTGCTTGCGAAGAGCAGCTAGACGTGGACATGAACTGGCAGGGCTTCAAGTCGCTTCTGAGCGGCGAGTCCGTGTTTTGGCTGCGTATTCGTGGCACAGGAAAAGTGGTTCTCAGTTCATTCGGGGCGATCTATCAGCTATCGGTGGACAGCGAGCAAATCGTGGACACGGGCCACATTGTGGCCTTCAATGAGACGTTGGACTTCACGATCTCGAAGGCTGGCAAGAGCTGGCTGCAATCGATCCTCGGAGGAGAGGGCTTTGTCTGCCGGTTCAACGGCCGCGGTACGGTCTGGTGCCAATCCCACAATGCCAGCTCGTTTGGCCGCAACCTCGGGCCAATGCTGAAACCACGCTAGGAGAGCGATCATGAGAGACGATACAAGTGAGTTTGAGTTCGAGGTTTCCTGTAAGCCTGACTTTGCGTATTTGAACGTACAGGTCCCGGAGGGCGTGACGCTGAAGGTGGAGTCCTCCGCCATGGCCTGCATGGATACGAACATGAAGATGAAGACCAAGATGCGTGGCGGCCTCGGGCGCATGTTCACGGGGGAGTCTTTGTTCATTAATGAGTTTACGGCCGAGGGTGCGCCTGCCGAGATTGGCATCGCGCCAGGAGCGCCGGGGGATCTGGCGCATGTCTACCTGGAAGGCGGTGACGATGAGATCTATCTGCAGAATTCCGGCTACGTGGCATCCAGTGTCGGCGTGGATCTGGCGACCAAGTGGCAAGGGCTGGTGAAGGGATTTTTCGGGGGCGAAGGGCTGTTTCTGGTGAAGGCGACCGGAACGGGGGATCTGTGGTTTTCGACCTTTGGGGCCATGATCGAAGTGGACGTGGAAGACGAGTACGTGGTGGACACGGCCTACATCGTGGCCTTTACCGCGGGCTTGGACTACAAGGTCTCCCGCGTTGGTGGCTACAAGTCCTTGTTCCTCTCTGGAGAAGGCTTTGTCGCCCGCTTCAGCGGCCAGGGCAAGCTCTGGATTCAGACGCGGCAGTTGCCTGCGTTCGGCGCTTGGGTTTTGCCATTCCGGCCGGTGAAGGACCCGGGGTAGGTGCGTTTCACGTTGCTCCTGGCCGTTACATTGGCGTCGCACCGGAAGACGGGGACGGAGACTTCGTGCCCCCGCCACCACACTCACCCCTCTAACACAGCTGTCCCTGCCCCAGAATAATTCAGCAGTGCCGCGGGGTTGCTGTGCGGCACAAGGTCTGGCGAATCAGAATCGCAGCGGAGGTAGACTGCCCCAAACGAAATGTCGCGTGCTTCCGGACAGGCCTGTGGGTTGAAGATCTCCTGCGTACCGGAGGCGGCAAAGGGAATAGGACGAATACAGGACTTCGGGCCGACGGACAGCAGGTACTCTGGGTAGGCGCCGCCCGGCACATAGTCGAGATAGATATTCTCGAAGTGCAGGCCCGTAGCGTGCTCGCAGAGCTCGAAAACCGCGGTCTTGGACTTGTCCATGTGGTGGGTCAGGTCGAGGGGGACCACATGGATGTCGTCGAAGTACAGCTCTGCTACCTGCCCGAGGTCGGCAGAGTAGTCATCTTGGATGCAGCGGATGTTCGGTTGGTCGTAGATCTTGAAGGTGTGGCAGTTGCGAATGTTCGAGAAGATGCAGCGTGCGATATCACACGCCTCGGTGGCGCCATCCGGGTATGTTTTTACGCCGGGGAGAATGCGGATGGCGCAGGAACCAGCTGTGACGTTGGCGTCTTGTACGAGGATGTCGGTGATGCTGCCGAAGGTCAGGCTGGAGGTACGCCAGTCCCAGGCATTGAGCGCGACTACGTCGTCGCCGGCGAGCGGGCCGTTGACTTCGCGAATGACGCCAAATTCCGCTGGCCCTTCGACGTGCACCCCGTCCTTGGTCCCGTCCACGCAGAAATTGTCGACCAGGAAACGCCTCGCGTTGCCGATCTGCACGCCAAACGAGGAGTTGTCTTTGACGGTTACGCCGCGAATGGTCACGTCTTCGACGTTGCTGAGTACGATTGCCCCTTGCGAGCCGAGCATGAGGCCCTTTTTCCCCTTGCGGAAGCCCTGCGGTCCGGCGCCGTTGTTCTTCTGGTCTGACCAGATGCCGCCTTCGATGAGAATATTCCGGTCGGCGCCCTGGCACAGCTCGACGGGGCCCTGCTGGCCGGAGACCAGGTTGCGGTTGCGAATTAGGCAGTACTCGACGTCGCCGCTGATCATCCGGATCTCTGTGCGAGGATGCGCGACGATGCGAGCGCCGCTGCCGATGACAATGGACCGGTCCAGATAGAGCGGTTCGGCCATTTCTGGGATGTAGACGGCGTTGTTCTCGGCCAATGAGGCGTCGATAGCATCCGACCAGACGCGGCCGGAGATCTCGAAGGACTCGACCTCGAGCTCTCGTTTTGTAGGATTCCAGCGCTGCTGCCAGGTGCGGTCTTGGACCAAGTGGGCATATTCGGGTAACGGCCGGATCGGCGAGGCATCTCGAGGAATTTCCGCGACTGCTTTCTCGATCTGCGCCTGCAAGATTTCTTTGTTCATTTTTCTTCCTATCGTTCTCTCATCATCTGCCAGGGACGACGTGCAAGATTCTATCCCGGACGAAAAACTGGCATTCCAGCCAGAGATGGTGTGTCCAAGTCCTCTACGGCCACCAAGAAGGCTACAACCAAAAGAAGCCAGACTAGACGTCTCGGCCTTATCAATGTACTCTCCAGCAACCATCGTCAAGTGGACAATATCAACTTAGGGCTCCCGCCGAAATGTAACGTCACTTCGGCGCGGGCCCTTAATGAAACGGACCATAGTCGCGGCCTCTCTGGCGATCGACTGCTTGTTTGATACTTGAGCCATTAGGGACGGGGAGCTAACCTCGCATACGCGGCGGCGGCGGCCTCCCAGCAGAAGTGCTTCTGCACGTGCTTGCGGGCTGCGGGCCCGTAGCCTTTGCGGCTCTCAAGCAGCTCTCTGATTCCGGCTGCCAGCGCTGCCGCGTCTTCTGCCGGGACGAGGCAGCCGTTCTCGCCATCCACGACGATGTCTTCGCTCCCGGAGACCTGCGTCGCGACCACTGGCAGTCCGCAGGCCATTGCCTCCAGCAGGGCATTCGGCAGGCCCTCGGCGCGAGAGGGAAAGACGAAGCCGTCGGCCCCCTGATAGGCTGCTGGCAGTGCGGCGCGTTCACACCAGCCGGAAAACTCTACTCGGCCTGCCAGCCCGAGCTGTTGGGCCTGCGCCGTCAGCGCCGCTAGCTCCGGGCCATCGCCCACAATTTTCAGCGTCCAGTCGAGCTCCTTGAGCGTAGACAGCGCCTCCAACAACACATCCAGGCCCTTCTCGAACGAGAGCCGTCCGACATACAGCAACCGACCGTTGGGCGCTTCCGATCTAGCGGGCGGGCAGTACACTGCGGTGTCGACGCCGCTTGGGATGATCGAGATTTGCGTCTGGAGATCCGCTTTGCGGGCCATGTCAGCCAGGCCTGCGGAGTTCGCAACTACGGCTGTAGCGCGGCGCCAGAGGAAGCGGATAAACGGCGCTGTGAGCTGGTGCTGGCGGCGTAGTTGCTGCGGCTGCATCCCCGGGACATCGCCACCACGCAACGAGACCACGTATGGCACGCCGCGAATCAGCCGTAGCCACCACGCCGCGGGTCCGCCAGGAATACCAAAATAGGCGATTGTGAGATCGGGTCGCCAGCCGCGAGTTACCGACAACACGCCGGTTCCGGAGCTGAGCATGAAGGTCAGCATCTCGAACACTGAACAGCGCTCGACCGCGCCGCGCATCACCGGAATCCGCCGGATGTGGTAGCCGTCTACCGTCTCATTGCGCGGCTGTCCCCGAAAGCGCGAGCTGAGCACACGCACGTCGTGCCCCTGGCGGGCCAACTCGCGAGCCGTGTGCATGGTGGCGTTTCCAGCACCGCCGCCGAGCGGGGGAAACTCGTAGTTGATCAGCAGAAATCGCTTCGCCACTGCACCCTCAGATTTAGACATGATTAGCGTCGCCGGTTCTGCAACACCCACATGTTCCAGAGAAACGCGCGGTTGTCTGCGTTGTGCGCAAGATGCTCGCTCACCTGGCGCTGCACGAAATCCTGGCGCATGCCGAAGCTGTTTGCCGGATCCACGATCAGCGCGCCGTCACGCAGCCAGCGGGCGATCGGCATACCAAAGCCATGCTTTGCCCGATACAAAATGTCATGCGGAAGGACCGGCTCCAAGGCTCGCTTGAGCAAGTACTTGGTCTCGCCATTGCGGTATTTCCAGGCGTGCGGAATGCGGCGAATAAAGTTCACCAGGTCGATATCGAGAAACGGCGCGCGCACCTCTAACGAGTGCATCATGCTGGCGCGATCCACCTTCACCAGGATGTCGTCCTGGAGGTAGAGCTTGGTGTAAAACTGCAAGGTTTTGTCGACCATGTGCTCCTGTGGGCAAGCGTCCCAGTGGGCGATTGCCTCGGCGTAGAGCTCAGTGAGCGGCAGCGGCTTGTCGAACAACTCGCCAATCTCGACGGGCCCGAGCGGCCCCAGCCAAACGGCATTCCACAAATTCCTCGGGTATGACAGGCCCCGGAGTGTGCGCTTGATCTTGAAGTCCAGGCTCATGTTTGTGTGCGAGACTGGCAATGCCGCCATCACGGTGCGCAGCAGTTCGTGGCCTTTGCCGGGCATCATACGGTCATAGAGGCGGGCTGGCCGCAGTGCCTTGAACGGATCATAGCCGGCAAACAACTCGTCCGCGCCATCTCCGCCCAGTGCCACCGTTACCGCCTCCCGGGCATTGCCACAGAGCAGGTACGTTGGCACGATCGAAGAGTCGCCCATCGGCTCATCGAGCCGGCTAGCAATCTTTGGCGCCAAGCCGCTGGCATTTCCCATGTGCAAGATATCGCTGCGATGCGTACAGCCGACGTGCTCAGCTACTTGCCGCGCGTACTCCGACTCATCGAAGCTAGCCTCTTCGAAGCCAATTGAGAAGCTGTGCACCGCGGTGCTGGACGCGGCCTGTGCGTAGTGCGCAATGGCCGAGGAATCCACCCCACCGCTCAAGAACACCCCCAGCGGCACATCGGACATCATCCGCCGCTCTACTGCCTGGCCCAGCAAGTGTCGTAGCTCCTCGCACCAGGCTGGTTCAGGTTTATGCGAGATCTCGGTAAATGGGTCCAGGATGTACTCCCAGTATTGCGAAGTCCGCACTGTCCGGCTCTCCAGATCCACCGTTAGATTGTATCCACCGGGAAGTTTGCGAACTTCGCGATACAGGGTGTGCGGTGCCGGAATATAGCCGTAGGCAAAATACTTCTGCAAGCCAGCGACCGACTGGGTAAAGGTCAGGCTGCTGTGTTGCTCAAGCGCGTTAAGCTCCGAAGCGAAAGCAAAGCAGCCTGCGGACTCCGCATAGAAAAGTGGCTTCTGGCCGAACCGGTCACGACTTAAGAACAGCTGATTGGCCTTGCGGTCATAAATGGCGAAGGCCCACATCCCGTTCAGCTTCTCCGGCAGCGCCTCCCCCCACTCGCGGTAACCATGCAGCAGCACTTCCGTATCCGAATGATCTGTGATAAAGCGGTGGCCGCGGGACTGCAGATCGGCGCGGAGCTCACGGTGGTTGTAGATCTCGCCGTTGAAGGTTACACCCAGCTGTGCGTCCGACGTCCACATGGGCTGGCTGCCGTCCGCCAGGTCGACAATCGAAAGGCGCCGGTGTCCGAGGCCCACCGCGCGCTCTGGATCAAACCAATTATTGGCCCCATCCGGGCCACGATGCGTCAGTACTTGGGCCATCGCCTCAAGGTCCTGGAGCGTTCCTGCCCCGCAAAATCCTGCTATGCCGCACATGCCGTATTGCTCCGTTGCTCTGCTGAAGCCTGGGCAAAGGTCTCGCGTTCCGCTCGCCTTTCAACGCGCTGCCGGCGTCTAAGGGGCTCTTCGTGCTTGTGGACGATTTCCTGCACTCCCAGTCTTGCTCGCCGCCTGGTGCGAGCAGAGGGATTGCCCAGTTCAACAGGCCCTGCGGTGCGCGGGCGCTATTGTTCCACCATGAGAACGATGAGACACTTATTGCTGTTTCTACTGGCTGCCGGTTGGCTGCCAGCACAGGTCCCCGTACCGTTCCTGCCGGAGCGCGCGAAGGTGATCGCAGCGCTAGAAGAGCCTATGGCTAAGGGCATGGATGTCTCCGTGGCCCTCACAGCCTGGTCTGCTGCGGAGTCCGCAACCACGCCGGAGCAGAAGCGGAACCACTACCTGCGGGCACTTGCTGCGCTTGAGAACGTGGAGCCGTTGCCTCAGAGCGACTGGGGGGAGAATCCCAGCGATGTTCGCATCGAATTTCTCGAGGAACTTCGAGCGGCAGAGCCAGGTGTGAAAATGCAGGTGATCCGCTTTCAGGTGGACGGCCTGACCCAGTACGGGCTGGTCACTAGGCCGATCGCCGCGGGCGATACGCCTTTGCCACTGCTGATCTATGTGCACGGTGCAGCCTATGGCGTGCCCGTGAGCACCATCGCCTGGCAGGCTGACGTGGCCCGCATGGGCTACGTGGTCGCAGCGCCGGCTTTTCGCGGTGAACCCGCCTTTCTGCCGCCGATCACTGGCCTTGACTACACCAGCGAGGGTGAGGTCGAGAACTACGCCGGCGAACCGCGCGACGTTCTCGGCCTGGCGGACGGCATGCGCGATCTACCGTACGTAAGGCACGGGAAGTTCGGGATCTTCGGGCATAGCTTTGGGGCAGGAGCCGGGTTGCTGGCTGCCGCCAGATCCGACGACGTTGCCTGTGTGATCAGCTACGATGCCTGGCTGGTCAATCCGTTTACCTTCTACTGGCTACGGCTGAGCGGCGGCTCGATTTACTACTGGGGATCTTGGGAGGCGTACTGCGAGGCCCCCGTGCCGGAGCAGCTGTCAGGGCTCATGGCCCGCAGTATCGCCCATCATGTCGACCGCCTGAAGTGCCCCGTGCAGATCTTCATCGGGCAACTCGACGGCGCGGGCTATCACACCTGCCACGACTATCTCGCCGCGCAGTTGAAGGCGCACAGCGTACCACACGAGTACCACGTGATCCCTAATGGCTCCCATAACTTCGCCCTCTACCGGGACGAGGCACCAGCGAAATCTGCTTGGAAGCTGCAACTGCCGTTTATGCTGCAGTACTTTCCACCCGGGAAACTTTCTGGAGGTCCCAAGTGAGTCAGACCATTCAGGAGCAGCAAGATACCACCTGGCATCGACGCCGTACTAGTGTCGCTATGGCAATTTTTGGCACCGTGGAAGTTCGATGAACACAGACAAGCAAATTGCGCAGGTCATTTCGTGCCGTGCGCTACGAATTGCCTAGTTGCGAGTCGTCACCGTATTGAATCCGCTCTCCTGTAGCGGCGCCGCGCAGAAGATGTGGGACCGGCTGGCCGCCCATCTGGATAGCCTGGGTATCGTCTGCCAGACAGTCTCCCTCCTCGATGAGCAGCTCTGCCCAAAATTGTGTGAGGCGCTGTCAAAGTCGAGCGATGCGATCATTGGCGTGGGCGGTGACGGCACGCACATGTCTGTGATCAATGTCCTGCTGAAACTTCCTGCCGAGATCTCGCTGCCGCCGTATCTGCCAGCCCCCTGCGGGACCGGGAACGATCTGGCGAAATCCCTCGGGATTCAACCGCAGGACTTGAAGCGCACCGCGGAATTACTCACCGAAGGAACCCCGATCATCATCGATCTCGGCTTGGTGCGCGGCCGCTGGTTTGCCGACGCCGTCTCGCTGGGCATCGAAGCCTCCATCCTCGCGCGGCGCGACGTCCTAGTAAAAGAGCGCCCGAATGGTCACGGCTACTGGCCCTATTTCCTGGCGACGCTCGATACGCTGGGGCAGCGCGTAAGCTGGCATATCGACCTGACCCTAGACGGCAGCCCCTGGTACAGCGGCCCGGTGAAAGGCGTGGTCATCAACAACGCGCCCATTCACGCGAGCGAGTTCGTCGTCACACCCGGTGCCAGCATGTCGGATGGTTGGCTCGATATCGCGGTATTTCCAGTAATGCAAAACCTTGTGGAAGGGTACATGAGGCGCTGCCGCCGTGTGCCACGCATGTTGCGTTCCAGGCGTCCCAAACAAGTGGCAAGGGCTAAGAGAATCGAACTGAATGCGATGCAGTCTGTCCCATGGCAGATGGACGGAGAAACCCAAGACCCGGAATGTCACTTGAATATCGGAATCGATCCGAGTAGAATTTCCGTCTTGTCCGATAGCCGCAGGATGCCGAAGGAGAAAGTGTGAATCTAATATTTTTGAGTTCCGCAGATAATGGGCAGGTCGTAGAACTGAAGGAAGAGGGAACGCGCCTTGGGAGAATCCAAGACGAGGCGGACATCTTCCTAGACGATGTCGAGGTGTCTGGACACCATGCGGTCGTGGAGAAAGTTGGCCGCCTTTGGCGCGTCTATGACCTAAATAGCACCAACGGCACTTTTGTAAACAACAGGCGAATCGCTGGCAGCGCCAAACTAAAAATTGGCGATACCCTCCGATTAGGAGACACGATCTTAGTTTTTACGGACGAGACTGAGCCCCAAGCCGCTCCGCCTCGCGAAGGGAATGATACCCTGGCCGAGGCCTCCCCGCGAGAAGTAGCCGCGTTCGGTGAGGCCGGGAGCGATACCCGCGAGACCTACCAGACTCAGGCAGAGCGCCTGCTGCCCGCTGAGCTGGGCGATGCGATCACCGAAATCTCCCAGGCCCGCGAGCAAATCGAGGCGGAGGTTGCCAAGCAGGTCGTAGGGCAGCAGCAATTTATCCATCAGGTCATGTTGACGATCCTGGCCGGTGGCCACGCCATCGTCAGTGGAGGCCCCGGCTTAGGAAAAACCCTAGTCGTGGCGACGCTTGCCCGCACCATGGGATTGGTCTGGCGGCGAACCCGGCTAACGCAGGACACCCAGCCCGACAATCTGGAGAAAGTGCAGGCCGCAAATCTGTTACTCGCGGTAGGGATCGACGAAGCACCGAAACGCACGCAGGCAGTGCTGCTAGAGTGGCTGCGAGATCCATCGCTGAATCCCGATGGGCACCGAGTCGGACGACGGCCCTTTCACCTGCTTGCCGCGCTAGATCCACGAGCGTGGGGCCCTAATTCGCTGCGGCACGGGGACATGGACGCCTTTCTGAGCATGATTCACTTGGATCCTCCATCCATAACAGACGAGCAGAACATTATTGCGCTCGCAGCACACGCCCGAGTGCCCGCCATCGACCGCATCTGTGACCGCGCTGCCGTCCTCGAGATGCAACAGTTGCTGGCAAACCTTCCCGTCGACAGTGCCGTCGCATCCTACGCCGTCATGCTCGCCCGTGCCACCCGGCCCGAGTGTGAGGAATCGCCTGCCATCGTCCGCGAGTCCACCGCCTTTGGCTGCAGCGTCCGCGGCGGCCAAGCACTGCTCGAATGCGCCAAGGCCAATGCCGTCCTTGCGGGTCGCGAGAAGGTCACCAAGGATGACGTGCGCGCAGTCGCGTATCCCACACTTCGGCATCGCCTTGGTATGACCCAGAAAGCTGTAGACGAAGGCCTGCTCTGTGACGATATGATTACCGCGATTTTGGAGCAGTATGCCTGAGCTACCCGAGGTCGAGACCGTCGGCCGTGCCCTACGTCCACAACTTCTCGGCCGCAGCATTCGCACCATCTCCGCCCACATCGAAAGCCTGCGTCATCCTCTGACTTTACAGCAGGATGCCAGCCTTTGTGGTGCCCCTGTGGCTGCCGTCACCAGACGCGCGAAGTATCTCACCGTTGCCTTGGCCAACGGCCGCGGGATTTTGTTACATCTCGGCATGACCGGACACTTCCGGATCGAACCTGCGGACTCCGCACATCGCAAGCACGATCGGCTCGAGTTTTTCCTCGACAACGATCAAGTCTGGCGCTTCAATGACATCCGCCGCTTTGGCATTGCCAAGGCCGTAAACGTAGATGCCGCAGGCAACCCGCTCGAAGGACTGCCAGCGCTCGGTCCGGAGCCCTGGGATCCAGCCTGGGGCGGCGCCGCGCTTCACACCTGGCTGAGCCGGCGAATCGCCGCGATCAAGCCGCTCATTATGGACCCGCGCTGCGTTGTCGGCGTGGGCAACATCTACGCCAGCGAAGCCCTGCATCGCGCCCGCATCTCACCCACCCGGCCCGGGAAATCCCTCTCCCGAAAGGCCTGTGACCGCCTGGTTTGCGAAGTTCGCAAAACCTTGGAAGAGGCGATCGAAGCTGGCGGGACCACCATCTCAGATTTTCGCGGGGTCGATGGCAGCGAAGGCAGTTTCGAGCAAGAGTTGCTCGTCTATGGCCGTGCCGATGCCCCCTGTCTCTCTTGCGAGAAGGGCACCATTCTGCGATCCGTTCAGGGCGGGCGCGCCACCTATTCCTGCGCCAAGTGCCAGCGATGAGCGAAGACTTCATGCGCGAACTCCGCACGATCGCCCAAGAAACGCGGGCGCTGATTTTGGATGCGTTGCCTGCACCACAGGAGCCTGAGATCTTGTTTCAGTTGGTGCGCGCCTATCCAGAGCGTGGTGGGAAATGCTTGCGCCCAGCGCTGTGTCGCTGGTGCTGCGGCATGCTCGGCGGGGCCCCACAGGAGGTCCGCCGCGTTGCCGCCGCCGCTGAACTCTTTCACACTTGGACGCTGGTGTACGATGACATCATCGACGAAGACGACGAGCGCCGTGGCCAGCCCTCCGCCCATGCCTTGGCTCGCGACAGCATCAGCCACCCGCGGGCGGTGAAATTTGGCGCAGACATGGCTCTGTTGGCCGGAGACATCCAACACGCGATCAGCGCCGACCTCGTCCTCGCTGCGACCGAAGACGGGCTCCCCGCCGACGTCGCGATCGCTATTGCCCGCCAAATGCACCACGTGCTCGCGCCGGGCCTGATTCGTGGCGAAGCTGCCGATACCGAGTTCGAGTACCGGGCGATTGACTCCGTGAGCCACAGTGAAATCGAAGCGATGATGCGCGACAAGACCGGGCTACTCCTCGCCTTCGCCGCGCGAGCTGGTGCCATGGCAGCGTTGCGAACTCCGCACCCCGATGATCCGCAAGTTGCTGCGCTGGCCGATATGGCCACTTCTGCCGGCCTGGCCTTCCAGCTCCAAGATGATATTCTTGGGATGTTTGGCGATCCCAAGGCCGTTGGCAAGCCGATCGGCTCCGACCTGCGTCAGGGGAAGCGTACGCTGCTTACGGCCTATGCCTTCGAGCTGCTCGATCCAGCTGGCTCAGCCCGCCTGCGGGAGCTTTCTGTTGCGGAGTCCGCAACAGACGCCCTGGCCGAGGCGCAGAACCTACTGATCGGCTGCGGCGCATTGCAGCGTGTGCAAGACGCTGCCGCCGCGCATGTGCAGCGGGCCATGGACATTCTGGCGGCCCAACCCGTCGGGCCCTTCCGGGATCTGCTGGAACAATGGCTTCACTTTCTCACCGCCAGAATCACCTGATGGCGGGCGTGGTACGTGCGAATGTACCAAGGGCCTCCGTGCCCGTCGAGCGTTTTTCCAGCCTCGCCACTGCCTCCGCGGTGTGTAATGGGGCGAACTCGTTATCGGACATCTCGGACAGATCGGGCGACTGTCCCGGCGCCAGCCTACCAGGACAAAGGCAAGCTCATCGTGCTCTCGTTAGTGGTAGCCCGATCAGCCTGATCAGTCCGATAAATCGTTCCGTTGCGCCTCAAAGTGCACGCCATCGCGTTGACTCTCAAGAGCTCTAAGCTTGCTTGCGGATTATCCAAGCGCGGACGCTGGTTAGCGTCGCAAACACGTCCGTGTTGAAATCGC
>DMTJ01000150.1 GCA_003477185.1 Lentisphaeria bacterium | reverse complement strand
CGCAGCCGGCGTGCGGGGTCGAGTTTCCCGCCATCCAGCCCCAGCAAAATCCAAACAAACGGCAGGAGATACAGAATTACCGCCAGACCAGCTCCCAGTCCCAAAGCCGGGATTCGCCAAGCGCGCAAACCGGCAAATCTCTCGTTGAAGCGCAGCCCGCCGCCGGCCCAGGCAGCCAGCAAAAGCACACTCGCGACATGAAACACTGCTGGCCAATTGGCATTGATTCGTTGCCGGAAGCTGAGCAGCGCAATCCCCAACAAGCCCAACGGCCCAAGAACCAGCAGAAACACCGCCCGCGGATCCCGGCTGCGTTTTGCGAACTTCGCAGCCTGGAGAATGACGAGCAGTCCCAAGATACCGGTGATCGGCGAAACCACGCCGAATTGCCCGCCAACGTATTCACCAAAAGTCGAGAAGCCATTGTACCATGGCCTCTTAGAGGCGTGAAAGTGGTGGGTCGTATGCTCCGCGGTGATCCAATCATTCTGCGCGTTCCAGAAGATTACCGGGCTGAATACCACAATCGCGATCACGAGCATCACATAGGGGCCCGGCGTCCGCAGATGCCGCCGCCAGTCAGGCACAATCCGGGCGACCAGGAATAGGCCTCCGAGATAGGCGAGCATCATCTGCTTGGTCAACAGCCCCAGGCCCCCGGCCACGCCCGACAGGCACCACCAGCGCCAGTCGCAGCCCTCTGCGTTCAGGGCTCTCCAGCCGGCATACAGGCCCACACTCCAGAATAATACCAGCGGCGCATCAATGGTCATGACCAGGTTCAACAGCACCGCCCCAGGAGAGGCAGCCATGAAGAGCAACGCCCAAAGCGCGACTCGGCTGTCGTACATCGTTTTGGCTAAGACATAAACTACGCTCATCGCCGCAGCATTGAGTAACGGAGCCGGCAGACGTACGCAGAACGCGTCGTGCCACAGGAGACTACGCGATACGAAATTTACCCACGCGATCATCGGGGGTTTGCTGTAGTAGCCAATATCCAGCTGTCGCGACCAATCCCAGTAGTAGGCTTCGTCTGCGATCAAGTCTAGCGGCACGACCCACAGATACAAAATCCGCCAGATTGTTAGCCCTGTAATCAGCCACACAGCACAGTGCAGGCACTCTCGGTCTGTCAGGCGACGAATCAAAGCGCCGTCAGCCGTAGGATTTTCGCAGCTGAGACGACTGGACCCCAAGCGCCTCGCGATACTTTGCGACGGTCCTGCGGGCCACGTTGAACCCTTCTTTCTTCAACATCTCAGCCAAGCGCTGATCGCTCAGTGGCTTAGCAGGCACCTCTTCACTGATCAAAGCCTTGATGCGAGTCTTGATGGTAGCGATCGAGATATCCTCGCCGTCATCGGAACGCACGCCGCCAGTCGAGAAAAAATGCCGAAAAGCAATCAGTCCTCGTGGAGTCAACATGTACTTGTTCGCGATCGCCCGACCTACGGTGGTTTCATGCATCCCCAGCTCATCCGCAACCTGCGTCATCGTCAGCGGCTTTAAGGCCACGTCGCCGCGATCCAGAAACTCTCGCTGATGGGCCATCACGCTCTCGGCAATCCGCAGGATCGTACTATGACGTTGCGAGACGCTGTTGAGCAACATGTGACCGTTATTTACCTTCTCTCGAATATACTTCTTCACATCCGCCGGAGTCGCTGGATCCTCAAGCAAGGCCAGATAGCGGTCCGAGAGTTGAAAACGTGGTTTACAGGATTCATTCATCACGATCTCTAAGCTGTTGTCTTCATTCAGCTCCACGATCACTTCAGGAATCACGAACTGGTCCGGCTGTGATGGCGATGAATTTCCTGGCCGTGGCTGCAGCCCGCGAATCTCTTTGCGCGCCTCGTAAATATCGGATGGCTTCACCCCAAGCGCATCGCAAATGTCCGGAATCCGGTTCTTGGCAAGCTGATCCAGGTATTTATCCACCAGCGTGTAGGCCAGCGTCCCCGAGCGCTCTGAGCGCTGCAACTGAAGCAGCAGGCACTCTCGCATATCACGACCACCGATTCCCGCTGGATCCAGTGCCTGGACCACAGTCAGGGCCTGATCGAACTGCGACTCACTGCAGTCTGCAACTTCCATAATCTCATCTCTGTCAGCGCGCAGATAACCGCCAGGATCAATATTGCCAATTATCAGCGTCGCGATGTCCTCGATTTCCGTCGTGCAGTCCATGGTGCTAAGCTGCTCGATCAGGTCATCGCCAAGCCCTTTCTTGGTCGTCAGCGAGTTAAAGAAGTACTCGCGGCGCTCCTCGTCATCGGTCGAATGGCTTTGTGTCGCGTGGTTCGGCGGCACATAATCGCGCCAGTTCGGATCTGAGTTCAGCACGCCAGCGATGTACTCATCCTTCTCTGCTGCTGCGGCAGCATCGTCTCCGGCTGTAGGCTCGTTGGTCGCGTCCTCGGTCGGATCCCCGATCAGCTGTTCGCTCTCGCTGCTAAGCGACTCGAGTGCCGGATTTACGCTGACTTCCTGATTGATCCGGGCCTGCAGCTCCATGTAAGGCGCAGTCAAAATCTGAAGCGCCTGAATCTGCTGGCGTGTCAGTGTTTGCTCCTGCCTCATCTGCTGCGATGTGGCTTGGACAAATCCCATGGTCGGTGATGCCATCAAATGCTCCGGTGTAGATTACTGTGGCCGCGCGTGACCGCAGGCGCCCAATGGTAGCCGCTTCCTGCTGGTTGTCAACAACCAGCGCGCGCGTACCGTATCTATTCAGCGCCACACACCGCAAAACGAGGCTCATGATGCCGGACAAACACGAACTGGTACTTCAGCGAACCGTTGGAACCACAGCGCAGCAGCTTTTCGATACCCTCACCGCAATAGAAGGTCTCAAGACCTGGTTCAGCCCCGGGAATTGCCATCTTGAAGAGGGCACGATTACCCCCGAAGAAGGTGGCACATATTCCCTGCGCATGTTTACCGGCGAATCAGGAATTGTGTCCCTCACCGGCACCTATGACCGCGTCGTCCCCAATAACGAGCTCGCCTTTAGCTGGACTTGGGGAGAACCACTCGGCGGGAGCGAGTCTCACGTCACTATGTCCCTCGCCCCGGCTAAGCGCGGTACAGAGCTGCGAATCGAGCACACCGGGTTTAGCTGCGAAGAAGAGCGCGACCATCAGATCGAAGGCTGGCGTGGCAGCCTGGCTAAGCTCCGAGACCTTTATCCGCTTCCCGAAGAAGGGGATTCTGACGGCAACGTGGACAAGACGCCTGGCAAATTCAGCTGGCACGAATTACTCACGCACGACGTCGAGCAGGCCAAGGCCTACTACGCGGCCTTATTTGGCTGGACATCCACGACCGTGCCGATGGAGGGCGCCGAGTATCATATGTTCCGTCTTGATGGCGAGCCCGTCGCTGGCATGATGCAGATTCAACCTGAATGGGGCCCTGTGCCGCCCAACTGGATGAGTTATGCGACGGTGGACAACGTCGAGGCCGCTGTCGAGCGGGTCCAGAAAAATGGTGGCAATGTCCTGCAGCCCGCCAAGGAAATCCCAGGAATGGGCCGCCTCGCCGTGGTTCAGGATCCAGGTGGAGCCGTGCTCTCATTCTGGGAATTTTCCTGCTACTAGCGACGCCGGAGGTGCCGTTCCGTTGCCTCGAACCGAGCACCTCTGCACGCTGAGACACAGCCTGTAAAATGAGCATTTTCC
>DMTJ01000137.1 GCA_003477185.1 Lentisphaeria bacterium | reverse complement strand
CTCTGCGGACACCTCTGCGTCCTCCGTGTAGCCGTAAATCAACTCGATAAGCTTGTGGTTTTTCCCGCGGTCGGTCCCGGCGATCAGTAAGCGCTTGTCTTCCGCACGCTGGACCAGCTCACGGCCATCCTTCAACCATTTAAGTGCCTTGGTCGCGTTCTGTTCTTTGCCCGCCAGTGTCAGATACCCGCGCAGGGCAAGGATTCGATTTTTCTCTTCCGGCGCATTGCGCGCCAGATTCAGTAGTTCTCCTATTGCAGGCCCGGGTTCAAACCAGGCTGCCAGCGAGCGCACCGCCTTGTTGTACAGCTTTTCGTCTCCAGATGCCAGCGCACTTTTCGCGTACTCAATCCCCTTGCTGCTCCCGCCTGCTGCGGCAAGATCCAGGATAAACATCTTGGCATACTGATCTGCACTCTCGTAGTGCCTGCCGACAGCCTCGATACACGCATTTTTGTCCGTAGCGACGGCACTCACTGCACGCACGCAGCCATACACCATTCTCGCGGTCTTCGCATCCTCAATCGACAGCGCCTGGGTCATCAACTCATCCAGATCGGCGATCGTGGCCGTGGCGCCCAGCGCGCTCCAGGCAGCACGCTGCACCAGCGGATCAGCGTGAGTCGTGAGTGCTTTCAGAGCTGGCTTGGCTTCCTTGGCTGCGCGCCTAGCCAGAGCGTCACATGCCGCCACACTGCGGTCATTGTTCTGCAGTTCAACGATCAAACTGCCGTTCGTAGTTGGGTGAGTCATCGCCTGCAAAGCTTCCAGCGCAGCAGTTTTCCGGCTCCCCTCTGCGTAGTCCAATAGGATTGGCACGGTCGTGCCATCACCCAGAGCCGCCAGCGCCATCAACGCCGCTTCCCCAACAGCGGCATCTTCCGCTTCCACATACGCCTGAATCCCGGGAATAGCTGTCGCATCACCTCGTTGGCCCAGCACTGCAATCACGACCAGTTTCCTGTCCGTCGGCAGGGTCCCCAGCGTGGCCACGGCCGCAGCGGTGAGCGCAGCCCCGCCATCTCGGCCCAACGCGGACAACGCGGCATTTCTCACGCGGGAATCTTCACCAGCGATCAGCCCACTCACGATCGGCACAGCCTGCGCCTCATCGGCACGAATCAGCGCGCGAAGTGCAGCCATACGCACCCCTTCGGCCTTCGTCGCCCCGTAGATCCTCGCCAATGTCTTGGCATCCTTCAAACCGTCGGCAGCCACAATCAGGGCTCCATCACGGGTAGCCTGCAGCGCCGGGCTAGGCGAGAGATCTACCGCGACCAGCGCATCGCGGGCAGCTTCTCCGCCCAACATCCCGAGCGCTTGAAGCGCGGCGGCCGCATGGGCCGCATTGTCGCTGCCTGCATACGCGGCAACAGCGGCAGTAGATCGCACATCCCCACGCACCCCGATGCTACTCAGAATCCCGGCCTTCGCGCCGTCAGCTGCGCTATCCAAAGCCTCCACCAAGGCATCGCCCGCTACCGCTGACTCCGGCAGCCGCTCGAGCACAAGACGCGCATAGTGCGCCATCTGAGCATCGCCCAACAAGCCTTGAACCGCTGAAACACAGGTCTCTGTCCCCACACGCTGCAGCATGCGACACGCGAACCGCTTCGCCTCCACCGTCGCCTCCGGCGACGTGACGATCCCAATCAACTTGGCCTCAATCGGCCCCATCTTATCGGCAGGTGTACTGACGATCAGATCCTCTACCACTGTCGGCGGCGCGGTCTTCGCTGTAGTTCCTTTAAAACTCGCAAGCTCATCCCAGACGTCCGCAACCGCGAACTGCGCCAGCATCGCCAACGCCAAAAAGATCAGTTTATATGTGTGCATCATTCTTCCTCTCCCTTAAATCTGCCACGGTCCGCGGCGAGGCCGGTCGACCATGCGGCTGGCTTCAGCATCATCGATGAAATCTTCCTTCACCGGATCCCACTTCAGCGGGCGCTTCAGTTTCAGCGCGATATTGCCCAGATGGCAAACCGTCGCCGTGCGGTGCGCCCATTCCACGTCCCGAAACGGAGACTGCCGGGTCTTGACACAGTGAATGAAATCACCCACCAGCGAATTCGCCCCGCCTGAGTACCAGCGCAGCCCAGCTGGGACCTTCAGATCGCGGATGCTATTCTTCTCAGCATTGCCGTCCTCGCAGACAAAGGCAGGCCCGTCCTGCACCTTGAGCGTCTTCCCGTCCGCAAACACGTAAGTCAGAGGCTCGCCATCCTTGGGCGGACGAATCTCGCTAGGCCCCGTGTGATCCACCTTCAAGCCATGCAGAGCTGCGCCGAACTTGTGGCCGCCCCAATCCGTCATCATCCCGCCAGAGTAGTCTTCCCAAGTGCGAAATCCCTTGCCGCCCAAGTTGTAGGCCCGGCCACAGCGATACGCATGGTACTCGGCCCAAGGTGCTGGCCCCAACCAAAGATCCCAGTTGATATTGTCCGGCACAGGTTGGCCCGGTAGATAGCAAGGCCGAGGTGGGCCGCCGGGATTGGCGTTGGCCGATAGCACCTTGCCGAACCGCCCGCTGTTCGCCGCACAGGCCGCGCGGCCAAAATCCTGCAGCACACGCTGACTCCCGCCAGCGGCAATCCGACCGTATTGACGCGCCGCATCCACGATCTTACGTCCTTCGCCAATCGTCAAAGTCAGCGGCTTCTCGCACATCACATCTTTGCCAGCCTTGCAGGCATCCACCATCATCTGGGCATGCCAGTGATCCGGCGCGCCACAGAACACCATGTCGATATCGCTGCGTGCCAGTACCTCACGATAGTCCTCGTACGTTGCGCAATCGGTGTTGCCGTATTTGCCATTAACCCTTTTCTCAGCGCCCTTCAGGTTGTTCTTCTGCACATCATTGACAGCCACCACCTGGATCTCTTTGAAGTTCAGGAACTCGCCCAAGACGCCCTGCCCTCTTCCGCCCATGCCAAGCCCGGCCATGACGATGCGCCCGCTCGCCGCCGGCACGCCATTCGCGCCCAGCGCATTCGACGTAATGATATTGGGCAGCCCGACAGCCGCCGTACCGGCGACCTTCAAAAAGCTACGCCGATTTAAACTTTCCAGTGGTACTCTCTTCATCTTGCCCTCGCCGGTCTCTTCGTTTGAAAATCAAAAAATCTCAGGCCTTACGCGCTAGAATTAACCGCTCATTCCTACTCACACCGGCCACACCACAATCCAATTCCGGGAGCACTGCATCATGCGTCTGCAAATCCAACTCGAAGCCGGCCGCGCCAATCCGATCCATCAAGTCCGTGCCATACAAGCGGACATGATCCTCCTGGCCATAAAACTCCAGGCACTGCGCCTCTGTCGTAACTTCGGGGTCGCGCTCGCGCGTCTTACCGAGCTTCGCCGCAAACGGTGTCTGCAGAATCGCCACGCCGCCCGGTTTTAGCACCCGAAACAACTCTCCCAACGCCTTCGCATCCTCAGGCACATGCTCCAGTACGTGATTACACAGCACTACGTCAAAACTATCATCTTCCTCGTGAATATCTGTCACATCCACTACCTCGATCGTCTCACGCACCGGCACCAGGTCCCCCTGCAAATAACGCTCTGGCCCGCATGACTCAATGCAACGGCCCAAGTGCTTCTCCGGTGCCAGATGCAGCACTACTGCCCCCTCAAAACGACGCCAGAAATCGAGCGCATCAAAAAAGTACTTCAAGTGCCGTTCGCGATCATGACTACGACAAAACGGGCACCAGAAATGATCGAATTCACTGCTCACCCAATCCAGCTCGCGCAGATACGAAGAAACCGCTTCCCAGCCACCTCGATATTTCGAGAACTTCCAAAAGCTTGTCTCGCAGAAGCAGCAACGGCAGCGTGCCCCTAGACCATTGATCCCGCGGCGCAGCCGTCGCACCATGCCGACATGATCTTGAGTTGCCTGGTAGGAAACGCTCATCACAGATGCTGAAGCAGGCAAGCAACGTCAATTGCTGAGAGTGAATGCATCAGGCGCTCGTAGTAGATTAGTGTGAATAACGCAGGCGAGAAGCCTGTCGGATTGAGATCCCCGAAGCCAATATTGTATCGATTTCGCACAGAATTCAAACGATTGAAGCGCACACGACGCGAATCCGGAACCGGAATCGCTGGCAAACTGCGCAGGTGGAGACGGTTTTGCAGCTGGCGACGCTAGGTCCGACACACCGCGCGGGAGCTTACTGGTTAGCCTTCTTCCTGCCTCGAGCTGGCTTCTTGCGCCGCTTCTTAGCTTTCTTCGGTTCTTCCTTAACCTCCGGCGTTGGCTCCTTCTGCCACTCTGGCCGCACCAGCGCCTCGGTCTCGCAGGCTAGATCCCCAGCAGCAAACTGAATCCCGTTCAGCCACATCTGCAAAATACGCTGATCCCAGCAAATCGAGTGATTGTGCCCGAATGCCGAGACAAATACCTTGCCCTTGCCATACTCGCGCAGCCAAGCCAGCGCATGATCGTTGTCCGTGCGCTGTTTAGCCCCCTTCGGCGACACCTGTGTATCTACTGTCGCCAGCACGCGCTGATTCACGCGATCGTATTCCTTGAACTTGTACAACTCATCCTTCAGCGTGAAGCTTTCGCCATTCAGATGATCCATGCAGCAATGCTTCGGGTCTTCGATGCGAATCCCCCACGTGCCGTTGGCCGTCCAAGGGTGGCCGTCGAAGACACCGCCTACCATCTTCGTGTACTCCGGCCACTGCGGGAACCCAGCATCCGTGGCAGCATGAATCGCCACGAGGCCGCCCCCATTTCGCACATAATCCAACAGCGCTGCCCTATGCTCCGGCGTCGTAAACACCTTTTGAATCTTCGTCGTGTTATTAAAAATCACCAAGTCGTATCCCTTCAGCTTCTCAGCCGTCAGTTCTGCCGC
>DMTJ01000156.1 GCA_003477185.1 Lentisphaeria bacterium | reverse complement strand
ACCGTCCGGGCCGGTCTCTTCGGCCGCAATCTCGATGGTCTGGGCATGTTGGTACGCCCACCAGGTAAACCCAGCTTGACGCCGCAGTGACCATTGCTCGTCTACTTGAAGCTGCTTTGTATACAGCCACTCAATCACTCGTTCACCGCAATTCATGCCCTGCCTCCGTTACCCACTCGTGCGTCTCAGGATAAGCAAAGCAGGGGGTGTGCCAACCGGCTATTGGCTAGCTAGCAGGCCCGACTTTGATGCGGAGCTGTAAGGTTTATTGCAGTTTGGGTAAGGGTTCGTGCCGCTCTGCAGCCGATCGGTCGAGTCCCCGTAGCGGGACACCACCAGGCAGCCTATTCATAGTCACCGTCGAGCGAAGAGCACAGTGGACAAGTACAGTGGCTAGCCTAGCCAGCGATCTTGCCAAGACCCGAGTGGCTTGAGCTGACTATTCGCGCAATTAATGATGGACAAGGCGTCACCTTCAACCCAGAAGATTGCATCCTGTCTAAACTCACGCCCCAGGCGAATTCCGGCCTCAAGCGAACAAACCACTCCGAATCCGGCTTCTTGGTGACGGGCGTCGGCCGACCCTCCAATGACTTCCCAGGGGTCGTATCCACAAGCTGCAAGCCGCTCAAAAAGGCGGCGTGTCGTCGTCGCGTTGGTTGCGTCGTCAACCGTCTCCCCATCGGGATTGCATGCTGTTATGATAGCAAATCTCTCTGGCCACCCAGCACCTGGCACTACCCCACAGAAGACCGCGTCGAAGTACTCTGGTTTCAGTCTGCTGCTGTATGCTTGCTCTAAATCGGCCAGCAAGATGGATAGCGTTGCCTGTATGCTGGCAAATGAAGGGAGCTTGTTTCCTGAAGCTTCATCCATATACAAAGACCGGTTGACTTCGATCATGATCGAGCTGACTCGGCTGTCCTGCAGGAAATGGCGCGTTGGTACAATAGTCCCCGCATACGGCGAGTCGATGCCGACCTGATACCCGCTTTTGCCCAGCGCTGATACGGCAGTTCGTACCAAGTGTTCGCCAGTGTGAAAGGCGTCGGTGCCGATGCAGAATGGTGGGCGCGGCCGGGTCTGGGACTGGTCACAGGGAAGTGGCGTACTGGGGAAGCTATGGCAGTCCACAATTAGCGCCGCGCCTTCTCGAGCCAACTCCATCTCAACCAACCTCTCCAAGGAGGCGTGGTGGGCGTCGTAAAGTCGCAGCAACTCTTGCTCCTCGTTCGCAGCCAACTCCCGCCGTAGCGGCTGTCCGTGTGCCGTCCGCGTATAGAATTTCCCCATTCCGACGGTTGCCATTGGCTCCTCAGAGTTCTCACGAAATCGTTCAACGTCGATCAGCAGCCTGGAGTACGGGAATTGTACACGCGGCACCTCCGGCAAGGAGAACAGGTCGTCCGTAAACGCATCGGTCATGCGGAGAACTTCTGCGCCAAGGTCATCCTGGTTCAGCAGAAATTGGCCAAGGAACCGATCGGGTATGTCGGTTGAAGAATGTGGAATATGTAAAATCATAGCGGGCCAGCCAGTTGCTCAAAGATGATCTCAGTCGGGTGTTTGGGATTTGTAGTTTTACCCGCGCCCCCTGTCTTTGTACCTTCTCTGCGATTCGCGCGTTGACTGGGGGGGAGCTCCAGAGCTCTGAGGTCCGCAAGAGAAAGGCGAATTCGCTCTACGCGGTCTAGGGCGGCGGCGTGCGCTGACGTTGCAGTCTCCCTGGCGGCTTGAGCGCTCTCTACACCTGCAGGCGCTGACGGCCCCAGCGCATCCACGATCCGAGCCAAGATCGGGTCACGTTGATTCGCTGACATGGGGCTTTTGCCTTGCTGGAAAGCCACCGTGGGAAGTTCAGCCCAGGTTGTCGTCAGGGCAACGGCCGCCACCGGTAGGTGGAAGGCGTCGGCGACGGCAGCCAGCGCAGGGCTGAGTTGCGGCTTGAAACTGAAAAATCCGCATCTCTGGTTGCGGGACTTTACCAGGTATCTTGCTCTGACATAAGCAATGCCAAGCGCGTCCCAGTCGCTCCGCTCGAGCTGATCTCCAGGCGAAAGAATCTTTGCCAGCAACGGCACGCACGATTCCAGACCAGTTTGGCCGCCAAGTCCCTCCCACTGGCGAATGCTGCCCGCAAGCTGTGGGAACAGATCAGGCGAACCCGCCTGCAAGTCTTTTACCCGGCGCGTAAAGACCGCCCCACTTCGTGCCATGCATTCAACCACAGAATCGCCGAAGCGAAGCCGCTCAGGTGTTGCCTTGATTTGAGGGCGTAGATCAAGCAGGAGGCGACTGATGTCAAATGAAACGCTCCGCCAACCGTCGGCCGCGAATACTCGATAATCCGCTACAAGCGTCAAAGCTGCCTGGCATCTTACTAACTCCGCAGCAGCAACTTCTTTCTGCTGGGCCTCTCGCTCCGTAATTTTCTCCGCGGCTTTCAGCTCCACCTGCAGTTTTTTTTGAACATCAGCCAGTTCTTCACGAGAAGCCAGCAGCACAGATGGCGCGGCCGGTATCCCGGGGGCTTGCGCCTGAGGACTACACAAGAACACGCAAGCCGAAGCCGGAATTTTTGCGAGCTGTGCCAGATACAGCAGAATTTTTGCATGATACTCTGGAATCGAGCTGCGCACTGGCGTTAGCATCGCAAATTCTCCTGCGGGCGAGCAGTGGGCCTGTCCGACATTCAAACGTACGGGCGATGGCGAGACGGAGCGCCCGAAGAGCTGCTTTGCAGCCCTCGCAAAGGCCTTACCGCCATGAGCGTCAGACACCTCGTCAGCAAACTCCAGCAGCCATGGCAAGGTATCCGGAAGGTCACGCGCCCGGAAGGACTCCAGCGAAAAGTCGAGATCGCAGCTTCGATAGTAGCGCCGCCAACCGCGAAGAGCTGCTTTCAGGTCTGCAAGGTTGGCGTAAAGCTCTAGGTCCGTTTCAACTTCAGGGTGGTCTTTCACCAGAAGGTACGATGAGCAGATACGCGCAGCGTAGATTGAAATCGTAGATGCCGCCGTCGAGCAGCAATCACCTTCTACCTCATCCAGTGTGTCCGAATATCCAACGCAGGCCAAGTCTCCAAAATGCGAGAGCCACTCCTCGGTATCGAATCTCTCCGGCTCAATCGGCACGTCAATCACATCCATCATTTGCCTCCCCATTACAAATCATCTCACTGCAATCCCGCAACCAATCGTTCACCGTAATTCATGCCCTGCCTTCGTCAGCCGTTCGTGCGTCTCAGCATCAGTCAGCAGGTTGCGCGCCAACGGGCTCTTGGGGTGGCGTCAGCCCCGATTTCGAATTGGGAGTGATAAGGTTTTTTGCAGTTAGCGTAAGAGTTTGTGTTACTCTGCGACGGGGCAGGGGCTTCCCCGTCGCGGCAGCGCTAATAGCCGTCGAGCTCGTTCATCACGCACTGCCGGGCAGCTCGTCATGAGTTGGTTCACACGGATGGACGAGCCCGTCTTCGTCAACTCGAATACGTTTGGCAACCAGGGCTGCATCGAAGGCTTTCTGAAAGTCGGTTGCGGTGACCTTGCTGACGCTTTGGATGCCGAAGAGCTTTGCCGCGCGGTTGATAACGTCCGGCGGGCTACCGCCAAAACTTACCTCCGCCACCAGACAGATTGCTTCGGCAATTTCTTCAGGTGCGAAGTGCACCGAACTGGGTGAGGCATCGCTGTCCCGTTTGCGAATGACAACAGGTCGCTCCTGCGCACGCCAGAGAAAACTGGAATGCTGGGAGAACATTGCCTGATCTCGTCCGTGTCCCAAGCCCGCAGCGAATGCCTCACGGATCCGACGACCAGCCCGACTGATTCCGCATGCCTCGCGCAGGCGGCGCAGGACCTCGTCCGTGTGGACAGGTGACTCTATATCTACAATAGCCTTCAGGTAACGTGCCATCTGCTGGGCTTCAACCTCGTGCAGTTCCAAACTGCCCAACTCGATCGGCTCGGCATAGCAGTCATACGGCTCGACACGCCCCTCGTATGGATCCGAGGATTTAGTAGTTTCGCGGGTGGCATCCGCATCAATCATCTCTGATTTTGTTCGCAGTGGCGGTAGCGCGCTCGCACCAGTCTGGGCGAGCGGAGCACTTGCTGCCTGCTTGACAGCTTGCAAGAGACGCTGCTCGGCGTCGCGGCGATTCCGGTACCAATCCGTAGACCAGATGCGATAGACGCGCCAGCCCATCCGTTCCAAGACCCCCTG
>DMTJ01000126.1 GCA_003477185.1 Lentisphaeria bacterium | reverse complement strand
CGCTGGCAAGCGTGGCGGTCGGGTGTGGTCGGGTGGCCACACGATCAGCTTCGGCAGTCACATGGCTGAGCGTCCCGAGGTCGTGATTCGCATCCTCCAGGCCTTGGAGGCAATGGTCACCGACGAGCAGCTCTATCTGAAAAGCCGCCTGGGCGAACGCGGCGTGCATTGGGACTTCAACGATCCACAGGTCGGGCCCTCCAGCGGCGTTACCGCGATTGGTGTCTACACCGACCGCAATCAGGCCCAAAAAGCGCTTCTTGGCACCATTGAAAGCGCCGAGTTCATTCCCGGCTGCGGGCCATCGGCGCTGATCGACAAGTACACGGACAAGGAGGAACTCGCCTTCAATTGGGAGTACCGCCACCCGAAATGGGCGCTGCGTGATGCGCTAGGCAAGCTGGATTGCGTACCCTCCGCCGCCGAATACCTCGGTGATCTGCGTAACTACCAGATGACGGTCTTTGCTGAGATCATCCGCGGCGACAAGCCGCTCGACTACTTCGACACCTTTGTCAAGAACTGGCATGAACGCGGAGGCGAGGTGATGACGGCTGAGGCCACAGATTTACTCCAGGCCAAGCAGGCGATTTATCGTCGCGTCGGGGTGCCAGAATGAGCACCAAATCCTGGACTACACCGTACAAAAAACACCGCGGCTTGCTGCTAATGCTGCTTCCTGGCGTAATCTTCTTTATCATCTTCCACTATCTGCCGATGGGCGGCTTGGTCATTGCCTTCAAGGACTACCACATGGATGTGGGGATTCTGCGCAGTCCCTGGAATGGCCTGGAGACCTTTGAAAAGCTCTTTCGCGGCGATGACTTTCGCTTTGCCCTGCGCAATACGGTTGTCATCAGTCTGCTGCGGCTGGGCGTATGCCGTTCTCACCACGAATCACGAGATAATGCAACCATGAACGAGACCACACGATCACTGAACCTGGCCCTCTGGGGCGGAAACGGGCACCAGATTCACGGGCAGCTGGATCGCTACACGCAGCTACAACTGGTCGCCTTTGACCAAGAGACCGCTGCGACGCTGCAGGACCGCTGGCCCGATGCGCAAGCCTGTGAAACCTTTGCGGACTCATCGCGCAGGGCGGCGTGCATGCGCTGCGCTTCGTCGAGCACGTAGCTGGCGTGCGCGCCACAACGATCAAGGCCATGCACACAAACCTGGTGCAGATCTTTGGCCGCGCCCGGCGCGTCAACCTCTTGCAGAGCCGCCTCTTTACCGGGCGCCCCACTGCGGACAACGCGCAACTGGGCATTGAATTCGAGAATGGTGCATTGGGCAATGTCTTCGCCAGCTTCTGCGTCCGCGACGGCGATCACTATCGCAATGGGCTGACGTTGAACTTTGAGCGCGGCGTCGTCTACCGCAATGTGGGCCCGGAGCGCGCTGGCGACGCCAGCGAACTGGCATTGGTCATCAACGACGATGTCTGGCAGCCACGCCGCATCGCCGCCCAACAGATTGTCTCGGGCAAGTCCGGTGACTACGACTGGACCGGCTTCGCTGCCGCGGTCCGCCGTGCCCCCGATGCGCCTGCCTACGAGATCGACCACATTCTCGAGCCCCTGCGCATCGTCAACGCCATGGCCGCCGCGGCGAAATCCGGCCAGACTGAAGCAGTGCCCCATGAGAGGGCACAGCCGTGAATGGCGACGAAATCAGAATAGGTAAAAATTAAGAGGTAAAAAATGAGGCCAATCGGGGTAGCTTGTTGCCAGTATCCCCGATTCGTAAGCTCAGCTCGCCCCTCCTAAATTTTTTGCCTCCTAATTTTTTACCCATTTCTTTTTATTGCCGTCCTCGTAGCCGCCCGCGATACGCCGTCGGCGTGCAGCCAAGCAACTGCCGAAACTTGCGGTTGAAGTAGGTCAGGTCGCGGAACCCGCAATCCAGGGCAATGACGATGACCTTGTCGTCGGTTGTGCGCAGGCGCAGCATGGCGGCCTGAATACGGCGTTCGATGAAATAGGCAAATACAGTTTTGCTGGTGTGCCGTCCGAAGGCGCGACACAGATAGCCCGCACTGAGCCGGACCGCGGCCGCCAGGTCGTCCAAGGTCAATGGCTGTGCGTAGTGCGCATCCATGTGTGCGCAAAGCCGCCCCACCCACGCAGGCGTATCGCTGGCATGACTGGCATGGATGCCGCTGCGCCGGGCGGCGCGACAGCACTCGATCAGAAAGATCTGCAGGCATGCCGAGACGGCGTCCGCCGCCCCTGGGGCGGGTGTCTCGATCTCGCGCTGCAGTCGTGCGGCGATCTGCGCAAGTTGCTCCGGTTCCTGGATCTCCAGGTGAATCGCCCGGTTGAGCAGATTGCGGAAGCCGTGATGCTGCGGCAAGATCACATGCAGGGTCTCGCGCAGGTCCGTCGGCATCGTGGGTAACACGCAGGCAGCGGGATCAAGGAAGATATTGTAGATATCCATGCCATCAGCGTCTGTGAGGATGTCATGGACTTCGTCATAGTAGGTGATGCCGATGGAACCGCCTGACTCCGCAAACACCGTCTCCCCCATCACGTGCTGCCCACGCCCGCGAACGATAAAAGAAAGCAACAACGCATCCACCGAATGTGGCCGGAGCGTGCGATTCACGTAATTGGGAAAGTACTGCACGGCTACCCCATGCCGCTGCAATGCGGCCTTCAGACTCGTGCTGGGATGGATTCTGTGCGGACGCATAAAGGTGAAGATTATCGGGCCGATAGGTTAATATATGCAAAGAAAACATCAAGAACACCGTCTATACTGTCTTCATTGCCACCCGAAATACCAAT
>DMTJ01000407.1 GCA_003477185.1 Lentisphaeria bacterium | reverse complement strand
CGCGTTCAATGTGTTTCCACAGGCCGCGATCACGCAGCATATTCTCGGCCTGCGCGCACTTATCGCAGGGCTGGCCATTGCTAAGGCGCTTCTTTACGATTGTTATTTGCATGTGATGTTCTCGGTATCCTCTGAATCAGATTGCCCGGTACGATATGCTAAAGCGCCGAGAATGCTGTTCTGTGCCCTTGATTCGTGGCTAACGCGCATTTCTATAGTTGCACTTTCGGCAGGTTTCAAGTAACTTGCCAACTTCGCCCGTCGGAGCTATGGAGGAACAACCTGATGGAATTTATGATCTCACTTCTGTTAGTACTGCTAGCAGCATGGCTTGGCGGCGTCATCGCCCATCGCATTGGCTATCCGTCTATGCTCGGGGAGTTGTTGGCTGGCATGATTCTTGGTCCAGCGCTGCTGGGCTGGCTGCCCAATCACGAGGGGCTGAAGTTCATCGCCGAGTTCGGGATCTTCATCATGATGCTCTATATCGGGGCTGAGATAGATCCTCGCGAACTGCTGAAAGCGTCGCGCAACGCAATCCTCGCGGCCATTGGTGGTTTCGTCGTACCGTTCGGAGCGGGATTCGCAGTCACGTACTGGTATCTGCAACGCGGCGGCGTGGAGGAGCGGAGCGCGGTTCTGGGGGGGCTGTTTGTCGGCATGGCTGTTGGAGTTACCTCACTGGCAGCAAAATCACGCATTCTGTTGGACTTGAAGCTCCTGGACACGCGAATTGCCGTGGTCCTGATGGCCGGTGCCCTGTTTGCGGACACCGCAGCGCTCGTCGTATTCGCCGGCATCACTGGCTTTGCGGATGAAGGAACGGTCAGCGTTCTGATGCTGAGTATTGTCTGCGGCAAGGCGCTGTTATTCTTCGGAATCTGCACGCTGCTTGGCCTCTATGTCCTGCCCATCGTCAGTCGATTGCCACCAAAGCTCGGGATCGAAGGGCTCACCGCTACCCTTACTGTTGTGCTGCTCGCGGCCCTGACCTTCGGGGAAATCGCACACTTGATGGGACTGCACAACATCCTGGGCGCATTCATGGCCGGGCTGTTTCTCCGACGGTCGATTCCGGATCGCCAGCAACACCGCGAGCTCACCAAGCGCATCCATGACATGGCAATCGGCCTGTTTGCACCGGTATTTTTTGTCACTGCCGGGTTCGAATTTCGGTTCGACGTATTCTCCGAGGCCCCAGGCCTGTTGTTTGCGGTGGTGGCCGTAGCCATCGTCGGCAAGATCGTCGGCACCGTCCTGTTCTACCTGCCCAGCGGCCATGGCTGGCGGGAAGGCTTAACGATTGGTTGCGGCATGAATGGGCGGGGGGCCGTGGAGATCATCATCGCCGGAATCGGTCTAGAGGCTGGGCTCATTGACCAGACGCTCTTCTCCATTCTGGTGTTCATGGCTATCTTCACGACTGCCTTGGTGCCAGTCTCGCTGAAGTGGTGCGTCAGCTTGCTCGAGCGGCATGATCAACTCGTGCGCCTGAGCCATCGTGAGGGCTACGTCATTATGGGAGCTGGGCCCTTGGCGCGGCTGCTGGCCACCATGCTCTCTAGCAAGAACCCGGTCCATCTGCTGGATGTTAACCAAGACCACTGTCGCATGGCGCGGGAGGCGGGCCTCCCGGTCACTCAAGGTAATGCCTTGGACGAAGGTATGTTAGTCGACGAGGTGGACCTCATCAACCGCCTGGGTTTTCTCGCGCTCACCTCAAACTCCGAGCTGAATGTCGTCGGGGCACGCCTGGCCCACAAGCAGTTCCTGGTCCCCAACACCGCTGTCGCGCTGGCAGTCGGCAAGCAATCAAACATTGCAAACGTCCTCGAACGCGGAGACCTGGGCGTGCTTTTTCGCAGCGGCTTGGACGTAGAAGAGTGGAGCCGATGTGTCGCCAAGAACAAGCACATGACCGAGATCACAGTGATCAAAGACGCGGAAAGCGCTGCGAGATTAGCCGAGGAGACGGAATTAGGCGTTGTCCTTCCTCTCGTGTTTCAGCGCAACGACGCGCTGCGTCCGGTACTCGCTGGCGAAACCTTCGAGCTAGGCGATCAGGTCACCCTGATTCGCGAGAAGGCGAAGGCGGCAGTGGAAGTCGATCAATTCGATCTTTTGGTGGCCAAGGCCAAGATTTTTGATTTCCCCGAAGCGCTAGATCTAGAGGCGTTTTTGCGCAAGATTGCGCCCTCCCTGGCTGAAGAACTCGGCAGTTCTGCTGCCGAAGTCATCGCAGCCTACCGCGAGCGCGAGCAGTCCAGCGGCACAGTGCTCGGACAAGGTGTGGCCATCCCCCACATCCTGCTTGATGGCATGGAGCGCAGTCACCTGCTAATTGCCCGCGCAAAGAGCGGGATCCGCTTTAGCGAAGACGAGGACGTGGTCCACATCTTGTTCGTCATGGCCAGCAGTCGCGACCAACGGAACCTGCACCTCCGCTGCCTTTCGGCGATCGCCCAGATCGTGCAGTCTCCCGCATTTGAGACCGGTTGGTTCCAGGCAGAGTCCACGGAGCACTTGCGCGAATTACTGCTGCGCACCAAGCGTCGCCGCGTGTAATCTGGTTGCAATCAGGGCGTATGCTGTTAATTCTGCGAATTGAGCACAAACGGACTAAGGACCTCTCCATGACTTATCGCTTATCCCTCACCCTGTTAATGATCGCTATGACCACACTCGCAGACGAAGCCAAAGACAACACCAGCTACACCATTGGTTACCGAATGGGTAGTTCACTCCAGCCAGTCAAGGACGAGATTAACATCGACGCCCTGATGGAAGGAATCACTGCTGGCATGAACGGCACCAAGCCCAAACTCTCAGCGGCGGAAATGAACCAGCTCACGCAGGCGCTCAGCGCCAAGGCACAGGCGGCCTCCGAGGCGCAGCAAGCAGGCGCAGGCAAGGAAAACCTCGCCACCGGACTAGCATTCTTGGCTGAGAACGGCAAGGCAGAAGGCTGGACCACCACCGCCAGCGGCTTGCAGTACAAAGTTCTCACCGCAGCTGAAGGCCCCAAGCCCAAGGCCACCGACACCGTCAGCGTGCACTACGCTGGCACGCTTCTTGACGGTTCGGAATTCGACAGCTCCTACAAGCGCGATGAGCCGGCCTCCTTCCCACTGAATGGTGTGATCAAAGGCTGGACCGAAGGCGTGCAGCTCATGTCGGTTGGCGCAAAGTATCGGTTCGCCATTCACCCTGACATGGCTTACGGCCCAGGCGGACGCCCCGGCATTCCGCCAAACTCCGTTCTGCTGTTCGATGTCGAGCTGCTGGAAATCAAATAGCAGCGACC
>DMTJ01000256.1 GCA_003477185.1 Lentisphaeria bacterium | reverse complement strand
ATTCCATCGCCAGCCCACGAGACGGCGAGGCCGGAAATTTTGCCCAATTCTCTCTCTGCGTGCGCCGTTGCAGCTACATCGACGACGTCAGCGGCGAACGCTACCCGGGCATCGCCTCCAACTTTCTGTGTGACCGCCAGCCCGGTGACCAGATCGAGGTTTCCGGTCCCTACGGACGCCAGTTCCATCCACCACGCGACACCACCAAGAATGTCCTCATGATTGGCGTCGGCACCGGCATCGCCCCCTTCCGGGCGTTCATGAAGTTCCTCTACCGCGAACAAACAAAGTGGCAGGGAAAAGTGCGCTTGTTCTACGGCGGCAAGAGCGGCATGGACATGCTCTACATGAACGACAAGAACAGCGACATCGCCAACTACTACGACAAAGAAACCTTCCAAGCCTTCGAGGCTCTCAGCCCTCGCCCGCACTTCGACGAGCCCGCCCAAATCGAGCGAACCATCAAGGAGAACGCCGGTGAGGTCTGGTCACTCATCGAGGATCCCAACACCTACGTGTACCTCTCCGGTCTGTCGAAACTCGAAGCCAAGCTCGACAAAATCCTAGCCGAGCTCGCCGGCTCGGAAGAAGCCTGGAAAACCCATAAGCTTTCCCTGCTCAATGACGGTCGCTGGGCCACGCTCTTCTACGAATAGAAAAGTTCAGGAAACCTTGGACCGTGGCCGGTTCCGGCTATCCGCCATTGCTCGTAGCACGTGCCGGGTTTGTAGTGAGCCTCGTAGCGAAGTGAAGTCGCGTTTCTTTCGGGCGCTCACCGGAACGCCACTACGCTTCGCCGCAACCCGAAAAGGGTGCCTGATTTTTGCGCATCGCTGGGGGAATGGCCCCTGACAGGTCGAGAGCGAGAAACAAGAGGATTGGGAGGGTGCCAGGAGGTTGGACCTGTTGATTGTTCGCCGCGCTTGGATAACGCCTCAGAATGCGTTTTACATCATCCAGCGAGACTCGTGCGCTTTCTGGGTTGTTAATGCAGAACACCTTTGACCGTATCAAGGGGCAAATGCCCGGTTCCGAGGACCAAGCCATCATTCGAGAGATGTATCGTCGCTGGGAAGAGCAGGACCGTGACGCCCGCGCCAGCGGCAACCGCTGGCTGGATTTCATCGTGCCGCCAGCGGTGGTCGCCATGGCTAGGCTTTCCTTGCGCATGTCGACGAGGCCCAAGCTGCCAGCGGCCGCAATACTTGTTGCCTGGGTACAAGATAGCGAGGAAAAGAAGGAATCGCTGGCACCAGCGCAGTGAGCTTTGGTTGGAAATGCGGATCAACGACATCTATTCCACTCGCGCGCCACGCGCCAAAACGACCTCGCGGCCTCACTATATTGCTCAGGCAACACTTCATCTGCGTGAGGGTATTGCAGAGAGTCGCGCAGCGGCTACCCGTAAACCGGCCCCTGACCTCTCGGGGGCTGAAATGATGATCCCGCAAGTTTTGCGAGGGAGATGCGATGCACGTTGTCGTTGTTGGGTATGAAGAAAACGAGCAAGCGATCCGCGCCGTGCGCGATGAAGTGTTTGTCAAGGAACAGGGCGTGCCGCCAGAACTGGAGCACGATGCGAGAGACAAGCACTGCCTGCACATCGTCGCATTCCTGGACAAGCAAGCCGTGGGCACTGCTCGACTTGACACCGACGGGCGTATGGGCCGGATGGCAGTGTTGGCCGCACACCGAAGGCTCGGTATCGGTAGTCTATTGGTAGACACCGTGCACGATACCGCGAGGAAAGAGGGCCACGAAAGCGTCTGGTGTCATGCGCAGGCACACGCCATTCCCTTTTACGAGCGCTTCGGGTACGAGGCAACCGGTGAAGAGTTTATCGAGGCTGATATTCCTCATCGCAAGATGTCTGCCTTTCTGGCGGGGAATACCCTGGGAACGGACTGGGGCGAAGTAGCAACCTTCAGCAATGAGATCGATGCGCGGCTTGCAGCCACCGCTCTCGAAAACAAAGGACTATCAGTGTCCGTGATGGGTGACCACACGGTCTCCGCTGCACCGTTTCTGGTCAATGTCGGCTGTCACATACGGCTCTCGGTGCCTGCTGAGCAACACCACGAGGCCGAGGCTGTTCTCGCTGGTCTGAGGAAAAACCAGGCAGAACACGAAGCATATCGAGCCCAAAACTGCCCACACTGTCAGGAAGCAACAGGCACGAATGTGAAACGGCCGCTTTGGCTTCGCCTCCTGATCTTTTTCACGTTTGGGATGCTCTGCCTGCTCTACTCATGGCCTCTCTACCGCTGCACTCAGTGCGGGCACACCTGGCGCTGACCTGCTGAGATCACAAGAACCAAGTCCCAAACTTTCTGCCCCATACCCTCAAATGCCGGGGCTCATCATGAATCCCGCACCGATCCGCCCCAAGTGGGCCGGAGCAATGACCGACCGTGAACGGCTCAACCGCAAAATGAACCACCAGAGCGTCGACCGCTGCTTCAATATGGAGTTCGGATACTGGGACGAGAACTTCAGCCGATGGGCGATGTTTCGCGATCACGCGTTCCGTAACAACCACAAGGCAGACCGATTACTCAATTTCGCTCTCCTCGGCAACGTCGGTGGCCCAGTTGTTCATGCACACGCCGTTCACCGACGAGGTTATTGAAGCAAACGAACAGGTCCAAATCATTCGCAACGGCGATAGCATGCCCGCCGAGGTCCCCAGAAGCAGGCAGTCGACGATCCCACATTTCCTCAAATCCTCAATCAACGCGCCTGAAGACTGAAAGCGTGTCAAGGCGGAGCCCTTTGACCCGGCACATCCAGACCGGCAAGTTGATCTGACGACACTGCAGCTGGCACATCCAAGCACTCGTGACGACCCGCTCGGAGTCACCTGTGACTGCATGATCGGTAAGGTCCCCGACATGCTCACACTCGAGGGGCTTTGCTACCTGTGCTACGACTACCCAGATATGGTCGAAGACCTAGTCTAACCTGTTGCCAACTGGTCGAACAGGTCCTCGACCAGGTGCTGATTCACAACGGCTTCGTGCTTACCTGGATCCTGTCAGGTTCCATATCCGTATCGAGTTGGTCTTTACTTGGTTTCTGCCCCGACTAACTCTGAGTCTGTTTCACGGCATCGGAGTCGAATATCTGATCCTGCGACCGTTATTAGCGAATCAGAACCACTGTTCCTTTTCTGACTACAGTTAATAGCAGTTCGCTGGTACCGGCGTCGAAGGTCAGGGTGCCAGTCATGCCAGTTGCTCCTGCGGTGATGTTCACGGTGGGGTCGAAGGTGCCGTCGCCACCCGAGGTGCTGCCAAAATCAGCCAAGGTGACGGTGTGGCCGTTCGCGAGATCGTAGGCTGAAATGTCGACATCAATGGTTGAATTTTCCCAGGTGGAGGTGCCCCCGAAGCGCAGTTCGTTTGGCGTCAGCGTGGTAAAGCCCGTTGCGCTTAAGGTGTAGTTGAAGGTGTTTGCGCCTTTGTGCTCCCACCGTCCCACTGTGTTGATTGCGCCGTCTGCATAGTCGATGGTGGCGTTGTTCAGATCGAAAAAATTTGTCGAAATCGATGTGGTTAAGGCCGATCCAGCGGCGACGTTGATGGTCGCACCGTTGCAGCGCAGGACATTGCTGGATTCAAGCGTTGAGTTTCCAGTGATATTGAGGGTGAGGTTGCTCGGAAGATTACCACTAGTATTCCATTCAACGGTATCACCATTTGAGATGGCTACGGTGTCGCCAATGGCTGGCAAGCCATCTGGATCCCAGTTGGCTGCAGATGACCAGAGGCCGTCCCCTGCACCACCATCCCAGGTTACGGGCATGATGTGAAGCTGAATCGAGTCCGTTGCGTCATCCCACGTCAGGTGGGAGCCTGTGTACGCACCGGTATTAAGCACAATCAGTGTTGCGCCTTGGAAAGTCGCATTGGTCATCGAGGTAAAATCGCTGCTGAAGTCCACGAGGGTGATTGTGCCAGCGCCGCCGGTGTAGGCCGCCATGTCGACGGTATAGGTGGCATCGGACATCAGGGCACCGCCCCCCCGTAGGAAGCTGTTCGGATTGAGCGTGGTGAAACCTGTCGCGCTCAGATTGAAGGTAAAGGTATTTGTACCTTTCTGTTCCCAGGTTGCCATGGTGGCGATGGCTCCATCCTCGAAGGTAAGGTCGCCGTTGTTCAGGTCCCAAAATGCGCCGATCAGCGACGTCCCCGCCCCAACGTTAATGTTGGCGTTAAGCAACCGAATCACGGCCCCATCTGTACTGAGGGATGAGCTTCCACTGAGGTTGATGGTGACGCCACTCGGTAGGTTATTGGCATGCGAGACTGTGTCTCCGTTGGTGACATTGAGCGTATCGCTAGCCACCGGCGCCTGGTCCGGGTTCCAGTTGTTTGCGGTGCCCAGCAGTCCATCGCCGCCGCCGCCATCCCAAACCAAAGTTGCGGAGTACGCAGATGCTGCGACGAGATAAAGAGCACCTGCAAGTGCCGTCAGTGCTCGGTTCATATGTCTAGTCTTCATGGTGTCCCGCCTGTGTTCGTGAGAAATTCTTGTCAGGGCCGATGATTCTGACAAGAATTTCTCACGAACACAGGCGGGACACCAT
>DMTJ01000562.1 GCA_003477185.1 Lentisphaeria bacterium | reverse complement strand
ATATGCTCTGATTTGCGAGCAGTTTTTCGTGGTCCGATAACCGAGATTTTTTTGGCCGTTTGAAATTTGGCCTTTTTACCTAGCCAGGCAGGATGGCCCCAGTGGCTCAAAGGACTTGTAGGTGACGCAGAATTCCTGGTGGCCAAGAGCTTCGGAGCAGCTGGGCTTCCCGCTGGCGACGTGCACGGTGAGGTCGTAGATCTGTTTGCTGACGGCTTCGAGGTCGCTGGTGCCTTCGAGGATCGCGCCAGCGTTCACATCCATGTCCTCGCTCATGCGATGGTAGGTCTGCTGATTGCCGCAGATTTTGATGACTGGGGCGATCGCGGAGCCGACGACTGAGCCACGGCCAGTGGCAAACAACGTGACGTGTGAGCCGCAGGCGATCAGTTCGGTGATCTCCAGATTGTCGTTGATGTTGGGGAAGCCATAGCGGACCTCGCCGTCAGGTACCACATCCAATAAATAGAGGCCGCCCCCGGGAGGCTGGTCGCCCGGATGCAACAGGCCGGAAATGGGACGAGTGCCGCTCTTGCAGTACGCACCGAGTGATTTTTCTTCTTGGGTGGTCAACTCGCCGAGAGAGTTGCCAGAGGCGAAGCTGCCGTGGCCGAGCGTATCATAGTAACGCTCGGCTTTTCGGATGCTGTCGACCATGGCTTGGCCAAGCTCAGGGGTGGCTGCTCGGCGAGAAAGAAACTGCTCGCAGCCAATGAGTTCGCCGGTTTCTTCGAAGATGCAGGCGGCTCCTTCATCGATGAAGCGGTCAAATGCAGCGCCAATGGCGGGATTGGCAGTCATGCCGCTGGTGGCATCCGAGCCACCGCAGATGGTGCCGATGATGAGGTCGGAGACGGCCATTTCGATGCGCGGAACGGCTGCTAGCACGGGCAAGGTGTCCTCGATCCACTGGCGTCCGCGTTCAATGCTCTGACGGGTGCCGCCTACTTGCTGAATGGTAAGCGTCTCCAAGGGGCGGCCCGAGTCACGGACTGCTTGCTCGACGGGGCGACGAATGAAACTCTCGCAGCCCAGAGAGACCAGCAGCACTGCGCCGACGTTCGGGTGAGTGCACAGGCGGCGAACGATGGTGGAGGCGTGAGCGTTGGGATAGCAGCCAGAGAAGCCGATCAAGTGGACGTTCTGGTCTCGGAAGGGCAATACGATCTCACGCGCCACGTGGTGGGCGCATTCCACCAGGTAGACGACGGCGGTGATGTTGCGAATGCCCTTACTGCCATCCTCTCGAAGGTATCCTAGCATAGTACTACCGTCCGTTCTCCGGCGTGGGGATGTAGTCGCTGGCCAGATTGTGTGTGTGTATGTAGTCGCCCACTGCGATGTCCGCAGTGGCGGAGCCGATTGACTCGCCAAACTTGAGCACCTTGGAGCCAGTGGGAAGTGGCACGATGGCGAGTTTGGCACCAATCGGGAGATTGCGGGGTACCATGAGCAACTGGTCCGCCACCTCGATCTGCTGGCCTTTCTTCAAAGGGACCGCAGCCACGACGACGTTGTCGTCCGGGTGGATTTTTAGAGCGTGGAGTAAGTGTGGCATGATGTTGGCGAAGCGCTTACGCCGTGCCCCAGGCTACTGCAGTCTGGCTGGATTCGCCGAGTCCAGTGATACCCAGCGCGATGACGTCGCCTGCTTTCAGATATTGTGGCGGGTCAAAGCCGAGGCCGACGCCCGGCGGTGTGCCAGTGGAGATGACATCCCCGGGGAGCAGCGTCATAAATTCGCTCAGATAGCTGATCACTTGCGGGATGTTGAAGACGAACTTGTCGGTGTTGCCCTGCTGCTTGGACACGCCGTTCACGGTCAGCCACATGTCGAGATTGTCGACGTCCTCGATCTCGTCCTGAGTCGCAAGGAAAGGGCCGAGCGGGGCGAAGGTGTCGCAGCTTTTGCCCTTTACCCATTGGCCGCCCTGTTCAAGTTGGTAGGCGCGTTCGCTGTAGTCATTATGCAACGCGTAGCCGGCTACGTAGTCCATGGCATTGGCTTCGGTGACATAGGAAGTACGCTTGCTGATGACCACGGCCAGCTCGACTTCCCAGTCTGTCTTCTCGCTGCCGCGGGGAATGATCAGGTTGTCATTCGGGCCCACGAGGGAACTGCTGGCCTTGAAGAATACGACAGGCTCCTCGGGGACGGCCATGCCGGATTCTGCGGCATGATCGCTGAAATTCAGGCCGATGCAGATGATCTTGCTGGGGCGTGTAATTGGCGGGCCGAGGCGTACCTCCGCGCCAATGCGGGGCGCGGTGGCTGAATTTTCTGCCGCCCAGGCTGACAGCCGGGCAAGTCCGTTGGTGGCAAAGAAGGCTTCGGCATAGTCCTCGCCAAAGGAGGATGCATCAATACGGCTGCCATCAGCAAGTTGCAAGCCGGGAGACTCTGTACCGGGGGCACCAAAGCGAATCAGTTTCATAGGGTTCTTCTCCTGAGTGAGTAGCCGTTTGAACGGTGAAGTAAGCGGGCAGGGCGCTAGCGAATATTAGTCACGCCACCGTCTATATCGTAAGCACTGCCGGTGATGAATGAGGCTTCGTCGGAGCAAAGGAAGGCGGCGAGCGCGGCTACCTCTTCCGGCTTGCCCATGCGGCCGATAGG
>DMTJ01000283.1 GCA_003477185.1 Lentisphaeria bacterium | reverse complement strand
CCGGATGAAGCCAAGCGCCTGCAGGTGCATGTAGAGGCACAGCGCAAGCGGTCGTTAAAAGAAGGCTATTGCCGGGCAAGCTCACGCGCTCCACGGCACGAGACAGTCCCCTGAATCGCACAGCTCGCGACCAATTCAGCGAACGCGATGCCGCTCTGGCTTGGCCTTCGCCGAGGGGCTGCTGTTTGCTAGCTGCATCTGGGCGAGAATCTGGACGAAACGATCCCGTGTCCGGCGCGTGGCTACGCGAAGCAGCTTTTCTTCAGAAATGGTCGGCACGGCTTCCAACTCGCCCTCTTCCTTCATGTCCTGCGGTGAGGCATGACGAATCACAAACTCGCCAGCCTGTGCGAAGAGCGCAGTATCCGGCTGGCTCCCGAATCCCCCGCTAATCCCGACAGTCTCCGCCACAAAAGCCAGAAACTCCCCGAACAGGTCGAAATTTGGAATGGACAAGTGGTCCGGGCCCACGGGCCTGAGCAGATTTGCTTTCAGCAGCCGCGCAATCGCCAGCTCAATCTGCTCGCGCGAGATGCACAACGAACTCGAGATCTCAAGAATGGTCTCCTGGGTCGGGATCGCGATAATATGGCACTCCGTGTACGCATCGAAACTTGGCGCCCCGTGCAGCAGGTAGATGTAGCGCAGTTGCTGTAAGATGTGGTACGAGCAATCCCCGCTCATCAGCGGGTGAATATTCGCGTTTGCCACACGCAGCCGCTCCGCAAGACAGTCGATAATCGTGCCAATCCAAGGTGGCAACTGGTCGAGCCCCTGCTTCAAAACCTCTTCGGTGATGACGAACACCTCGGTCTTTTGCAACGCCCGAATCGACGCAGATCGCGGGAAATCAGAAATCAGCGCCATCTCACCTATCACGTCTCCCTCGCCCAGCGTGATCAGGCGCACTTCCTTCCCGCGCATCATCTGGAAGACTTCGACTTCGCCGGAGATCATCACGTACGCCTCGCGGCCAATGTCTCCCTCGTGAATGACCATATCGCCAGGTTCGAAGAAGCGGCGGATGGATGTCGTATTCCCCGCCAACAACGCGTCAACATCCTCGCTCAACTCCTGCACCGTCTGGTAGCGTTCATCCTGATCGTAGGCCATGGCCTGCAGAATAATACGGCAGAGCTCAAGCGGCAACTCGCGTTCCGGCGCCTTCAGAGCCGGAGAGATGAAGTTGCCACTCTCCGCGTTCGCCAGAATTTCGTAGATATCGTCCCCGGTGAATGGCGTCGAGCAAGTCGCGAGCGCATACAAAGTCGCTCCCAGAAGAAAAATATCACTGCGCTCATCCAACTGCTCCGAAAGCCCCTTGGCCTGCTCGGGAGACATGAATGCCGGCGTGCCCTTCACCACCCCATAGCGCGTTTTTGCCACATCCTCCGGATCGGTCTCCTCGCCCGCCTCAAAGCCTTCCTCTGCCTCGGTCTCTTTGGCCAGCCCCCAGTCCATCAACAGCACTTCGCCAAAGGCGCCGACCATGATGTTGTCCGGCTTGATATCACGGTGCAAAACCCGGTGCGAATGCGCAAACGCTACGGCATCACAGACCTTGCGAAAAATCGTCAGCAGGCGGAATCGCGTGTATTGATCGTAGGCAGGATCCTCATCCCTGACTCCCTTGACGATCTCTCCCAGCGAAACCCCGGACACATATTTCATGGAGAAGTAGAGCTTATCGTTGGCCATCACGCCCATGTCGTGGACGGGTACGATATTCGGATGCTCAAGCTTTCCGGTAATCTGTGCCTCGGCCACGAAACGCTCGAACAAAACGCTGTCCTCGGCTACGTGCGGCAGGATTACCTTCGTCACCAGTTCGCGCTTCAAGCAGCGGTCGTAGACGCGGTAGATCTCTCCCATTCCACCTTCCGCCAGCTTTTCCTGAACGTCGTATTTCTTGTCGTCTTGGTTTCTGGCGCGCAGTTTTGCAAAATATTTATGCCGAGCCCCCAGCCCAAGGCGAATGCCGCCTGTATGCAGGTCTTCTGTATCCTGCTGTTCGGAACAGGAGGATACGCGGGGGTCGTCTGTCATGGAATCCTCACGCTAGATGGGTCATTCGATTATAGTAACGGGCGTACCAATGGTCACGAAGTCAAACAATTCCTCAACATCTTCATTGCGCATCCGCACGCATCCCAGGCTGGCGGCATTGCCAATACTCTCCGGTTCCCACGTGCCATGAATGCCAAATCCCTTCAACGTCGGATCCGTATCGCCCGTGGGCCTCATTCCCATCCACCGCGTACCAAGGACGTTTTCCTTTTCGCCGAATGGAATGATCCGGCCTCCACCAGGATACCAGACAGGTTCTATCTGCTTGTCCTTGATCATAAAGGTGCCCACCGGGGTGCGGTCCTGACGTCCCGTCGCGATATCGTACACTTTCACGATACGCTCCCCGTCGAATAGGACGAGGACAAACGCGCTCTTGCTGACCTCAATCCGCCAGTGCCCCTCGTAAATCTTGAACACCTGATCCGGGTAGATGGTCGGTCGGGTCCGCTCCAGGCCGTTAGAGATCTGCAGCATTGCTACGGTCACGTTGTACTGCTGCGCGATTCCGCTCAGGCTCTGACCCGAGCCAACTACGTGTCGCACTTTCTCCGGAAATGGGACATCTGTCATCACGATGGTACTCATGATCGTATCTGCGAGGTCGGCAGCCTTGCGCCATGGCCCGGTGTATCGCACCATCGTATCATCCAACAATACATTCTCAGACAAACGCAGTGCCGAGACCAAGTCACCTTCGTCTAAATGTTGTCGCGCCAGCGCAAGCTTCATTGTCATCTCACCAGAAATCTCGACAGGTGGCGGCAAGGCCGCAGCAACGCCCTCAATCACTGTGGTCGGAGCTGCCTCGACGCCCAACTCTTCCACAGGTTCAACCACTACACTGCTGATGCTAGTGACCGCGTCGCGGATGGTATCTCGGAACATGAAAACACCGCCCCCGATGACTCCAATCAGAAGGATTCCAACCACAGCTTTGGCAAAGGGTGTCATGCGAACTCCTGGCAACGGGTGTGCAGCTTTAACTCGGGGCTGTCGCGCCCATCTACAGCAAGGCCACACCGTAACGTGATTGGCCCTCGAATGCAACTGCGGAAACCATTCACGAGGCTCATAAAAAGTCCCACACCGGCCAGTCGTTCGCCAGCGCAGCATCCCGCAGGGCCGGAGAAGGGTTCACCGCCACCGGATGCCCGATCTGCTCGAGGATCGCGATATCCGCCGTACTGTCCCCGTAATACCAAGCATGTTCCCGCGTCGTACGGCGCTCCTCGCAGTAGGCATCCACATACTCCAGCTTGCCCTGCCCTACGCAATACGTCCCGTCTACACCGCCGGTAAATCGCCCCGCTTCGTCACGTGCCAGCTCAGTCGCCAACAAATCAATCTCGAGGTATTCCGCGACCGGCGTGGCGATCACGCGATTCGTCGCCGTCAACAAGCACACAGTCAGGCCATCAGCCCGCTGCGCAGCGATCCGGCGCTCTGCCTCCATGTACAACTGTGGTTTTGCGATCTCCGCAAAATGCTCGCGCGACCAGGCCAGCATCTCATCCCAAGTCTTGCCGCTAAAGTCCCGCAACTGAAATGCGTTGAATAGCTCAACGC
>DMTJ01000344.1 GCA_003477185.1 Lentisphaeria bacterium | reverse complement strand
ATTGTGAAAGTGTTCTTGGTGCGGGCCATTTGCGATGACCGCAACCTGCAGGCCAGAATCCGCGTATTTTGAGACCATGTGAAACAGGATGTCAGTGACCAACTGGCAGCCTTTTTGGACCGGGTCCAAGCGGGATGGCCAGAAGAAAAGCGGCGCGTCCGGGTCCTCAGTCAGCTTCAGCTCACGCTGTAGGGCGACCTTGTTTTCGCGTTTTCCTTCCACCACGGTCGTCGTGTTGTAGGTCGTGTGCAGGCTGTCGTCGGTCGACGGGTTGTGTTCTTCATCAGGTGCATTCAGAATGCCGCAGCCAACGCCATTAGACGACTTGTTCCACAATTCGTGGGCGATATTTCCGGGCACAAAGTCGTGCCGGCCTTCGACCACTTCCTCGAGAAAGGTCGGGCTGACGGAGTTGATGAAGTGAGACGCAAAAATTCCGCTGCAGAGCAGGTCCACCATATTGGTTTCGCGCGTCTCTTCGTAGTGTGCGGGCGGTCGGTCGAAATAGAGCAGGTTCCAGAACATGGCCGCGTCTATACCTGCGTCTTCGATATCTGCCAGCGATACTTTATGGGTATGGATATTGTGGACGGTGAACAACGAGGGAATTCCCAGTCGACGGGCGTAGGCCGGAATTAGTCCGGTCATCCAGTCATTTGCGTGAATCACGTCTGGCTTCACGCGCGGGATGATGTTGTTGATGAGTTCGCGCTGAAATGCTAGGGCCAGTTTGTCGTTGGCTCCGGAATTAGAGTAGCTGTAAACGGTATCGCGATAGTAAAACGCGCGGTCTTCGGCGAGGTGAATGCGGTCTTCGCTCAGAATTTCGCGATAGCGTGCGAGTTCCTTGTCGATCAGGTTTCCGATTTCGACGCCAAACATGCGGCGGTAGTGGGGAAGTGCGACGTGCACGTCGGCTCCCTGCTCGAATAGGGCACCGACAAGCGCTGCGGTCACATCTGCCATGCCTCCAGCCTTAGCCTTCAACTTGTTGCTAATGTTCCCCATCCCATCCGGAAGGTAGGTAATTTCGGGTGTGCAGATTAGAATGCGAGCGCTTTTTTCGCTCATTATATCTCCTATGGACCGAAGCTTGGGCCGTGAAAATCCGGGCTGCGGGCCCCGGGATAGCTATCTAGGTACTAGCCTGCAAACGCATAGCCCCCTTCTTGCGTCAGGCGTTGGCGCGCTTCATTTCGAGATGGGCCCCAATCTCATCGCGGCCGTCCGCGGTCTCGGTCCATTCTTCGAACCCTTGGCTAGTCAAATCACTTAGCAAAGCTTCCCAGTCTGCGTGACTCCAGCTAGCACGGCTGCGGACCCAGGCGTTAAGTTCTTTTTTGGGGAATCGTTTCTTGCGTTTCGTGGTGGTGGCGCTCATCTTGGACCCCTCCTGTTTGGGTGTTAGTTCTGTAGTTCGTCCCGCATATGTCGGAGCCAGATATGACTCGCACCTGCATTTCGAGCCATACAAATAGCACATTCCGCCACAACGTAAGCACCTGAGCGATACAAAGTTATGGTTAAGCCGCGTGAAGTCCGTTTCACAGTCTGAAGCACTGGAGACAGCATGCAACTCAACTTTCGAAATAACGAGCTCGGGCTCTATCAACTCGCCGATACGTCGCAAGCACGCCGCAGACCCGCGAGATCTGCAATCATTCGTTTCGCGTCGAGTTTCATATACGGGGACGCTGCGCGCTGCTAGTGCGAGTGTATTTCGCCCAGTCGACAGCGGCTTGCCGAATCATGAGCAGTAGGCAGTGGTGCTGCACATCCTTCGTGGCGGACTGAATTTTGGCCTGCGTGACCCTTGGGCCGATGCCAAGGGCTGGAATCGCCATGCTTCTGCATTCGTCAGCGCCCAGCGGGCCCGGCAGGCAGATAACGAGGAAGCTTGGCACATCACTGAGCGTGACTACGCCAAGGTCTACCTGCAGAATCAGGCGGCGATCATCTTCGGGGACGTGGTGGCGACAGGAACGAGTCTGGACTTTGCGCTTGGCAGCCTGCTCACCTACGTGGAGGCGCAGGGCCGAATCATTGAGTAATTGTTCTTTGGCAGCATTGGGAGCGCTCGTGCGGGAGAAATCCTTGACGGTTTTCATGCGCGTTGCCAGGCACGACTCCGTGACTATCAGGGGGCTACGCTGGTCTATCTAGAGGGCTGCTTCGATGTGGCTGGGGTCGAGACGCCGTTGCGCATCAAGGAGACTGAAACGGATCTGCTGCGCAGTGGAAAGCTGGCTTCGGAATTCATCGAGTCTCAGTACAAATCACCGGCCTATCCGCCGGAGCGCTGCACGACCTACGAGGCCGGAAGCCGTACCTTCTGGTTGCCTAAGTATGAGGCGGACGTGGCCTACTACTGGCGCCGAGCCGCCCTCGCCACCGAAGGCGTCAGCTTTGGCGAGTTGTTGGCGGAACGCTGTCCAAGACTCGATGCTTCTCGGCTTGGGGAGGTAGATCTCGCTAGCCTGGCGGCCAAGCAGCTGGCGAGATTTCCACAGATATCGTACCAAGCAGGCTACTGCTTGAGCGGATAGCCAGCTTTTTCGAGCGCGGCGACCACTTTATTCTGCACCGACTCCGCTTCGTCATGACTGAGGGTGCGATCGCTGGCGGCGAATTCCATCCGATACGAAATTGCCTTCTTCCCGGTTGGGATTGGGTCACCCTCGTAGATTGTGAGGACCTCGAGCGAGCGGAGCTGCCGCTTGGCCGCACGACCGATTGCTGCTTCAATATCGCCACTCAGGGTCTGCGCCGCGACCACCACGGTGACTTCGAAGCGCACTGTCGGGAACTTGGAGATGGGCTGATACTTGAGATTGCGCGTAAGCGTCTCCAGCCTGTCCGCGTAGACCTCGAAGATGTAGGCATTATGGGAGACTCCAAACTCGTCTGCGCAGCTCGGATGAAGCTTGAACAGAGAGGCCAACAGCATCCTGCCGCGGTAGAAGCCGCAATGAATGTTGGGATGAATCCAGGCCGCTTCTGAGTCCGTGAGCGGCATGGTCTTGGCGTTATCGACCCCGGCAAGACGCAAGATGTCCTGAATAAGAGCCTTGCCTTGGAAGAAGGTCTCCTGCTGGAGGCTGTCGCGCTCGAAAGCCGGGACGAAGGTACCAGTAATCCGCGTGCGCTCCGTGGGGAGCAGGCCCTTCATCTCACTGGTGTCATAGACGCGGCCGTACTCGAAGAGACGAAACTGGGGGAAGTGTTTTGCGTTCTCCGCAATCGCCTGCAGCAGCTGGGGCACGCTTTCCGGCCGCATCATCTGCTCGAATTCGCTGACCGGATTGGTAAGCTTGAGCGGCGTCGTTGGGTCCAAGCCGACGCGACCGAGCAGTTTGGGCCCGACCATTGGGTACATCATGATCTCTGTGCAGCCGTAGCCCTCAGTGAGCAGTGCCTTCACGCCACGCTCGAACTGGCGGGCGGGATTCTCCGCCGGAACCTGCAGGTCAAACTGCGGCGCACACGGCGTGATGTTGTCGTAGCCAAAATGCCGTCCCACTTCCTCGACGATGTCCTCAGCGAGCGAGACGTCCTTGGTGCGACGCCACGACGGCACATCCAGCGCCAGATCACCACCCAGCGTGAAGCCGAGGCCCGCCAGGATGCGGTCGATGAACGCGTCAGTGACCTCGTCTGTGCCTAGGCGATCGCGCAGGAATGCATGTGAGGTCTGGATCGTGATTTCGGGATAGGGCGTTGGGAAGTCATCCACAATCTCACCTGCCAGGCGCGCATCTGGACAGATCTCCTGCACCAGCTGCCAAGCGCGGCGCAGGGCCATGGTGGTATGCTCCGGATCCAGTGACTTTTCGAAGCGCGCGCTGGACTCGGAACGCAGGTCGAGCCGGCCGGCAGTACGGCGCACAGAGCTAGCGGCGAAAGTCGCCGATTCGAAAAAGACTCTGGTGCAACCGGCTTCGACACCAGTATCCAAGCCGCCCATGACGCCAGCCAGTGCAACAGCACGACCGTTGTCATCGATCACTAGGTCAGCAGCCGACAAAGGGTAGGTTTGGCCATCCAGAGCGATAAATTTCTCGCCGTCGGTCGCGGCCCGGATACCGATCGTCGTGCCAGAAAGCTTGTCGGCATCGAAGGCGTGCATCGGCTGGCCAAGCTCAAGCAGGATGAAGTTCGTAATATCTACTATATTGTTGATTGCATTCACGCCGGCCGAGAGCAAGCGCTGCTGTAGCCAGTCGGGGGAAGGGCTCACCGTGATGTTCTCGATCAAGAGTCCGGAGTAGCGGAAGCAGCGGTCGGGCACTTCGTTGACGATTGAGAAGCTGCTGGGGCCCGTGCTCACCGCGCCCTGTGGGTACGGAGCCAAGGGGAGGTCGAACATCACGGAAAACTCTCGAGCAAAGCCGTAGTGCCCCCAGAGGTCCGGGCGATGGGTTAGTGATTTATTGTCGATCTCAAATAGCAGGTCAGCCGCTGATTTGAAAGGCTCTATCTCTGCCAAGCAGGTGCCAACGGGGGCGTCGAGCGGCAACTCGAGGAGGCCGTCATGCCCGCCCGGCACGCCAAGCTCGTCCGCGGCGCAGAGCATTCCCGTGCTTTCAACGCCGCGAATCTTCGCGCGCTTAATCGTGAAGGTGGAGACATTTCCGTCCTTATCGACCGTGGGCAGAACAGCGCCCAGGTCCGCAAATGGCACGCGAATTCCTGGCCGGCAATTGGTTGCACCGCAGACAATACGTTGCGTTTCGCCTTCGCCGTCTGTGACAGTCGCGATGCGAAGCTTGTCCGCATCAGGATGTGGCTCGGTCGCGAGAATTTCTACCACGCGCACTTGCTGCAGTGCCTCACC
>DMTJ01000024.1 GCA_003477185.1 Lentisphaeria bacterium | reverse complement strand
GCCAACGCACCAAAAACGGCACCCGCAGCCCACCGTCGAACATCCAGGCCTTGCCCAACCGGTACGGCTGCTGACTCGACACCATGAATTCCTCGCTCGTGCAGACGCTCCCCTGATCCGCCGTGAAGATCACGATCGTATTCTCAGCCAGCCCCAGCTCTTCCAATCGGTCAAGAACCCGCCCGACATTGTCGTCCACCGCCTTGATCTGCCCTGCGAACTCCGCATTGCGTTGCACCAGGCACTCCACGGTTTGCGCCTCGCCGTGCACCTCTACCCGCGTCGTCGGACCAGCAGGCTCTGGCATTCCCGCCAGTTTCTGTTGAAAGTGCGCCACATGCTCCTTCTTGCCCTGTGCCGGTGCAATTCGAGGCTTGTGCGTCTGATAATACGAGAGGTACACCAAGAACGGTTCCTCCTGATGCGCCTCCACAAAGTCGAGCGCCTTATCGGTCAGCTTGTCAGTCAGGTAGTCCCCAGGCTTGCCATCCGCCATATCAGGGACATCACCGTCGCAAGCTCGCCCATCGTCATAGAACCGGTACGGATAGTAGAAGTCAGAAGGCTGCCCAATTTCGCAGCCAGCCACGTTCACATCGAAACCACTCTCCAGCACCGATTCCCGCGAGCCCATATGCCACTTCCCGACAAAGCAGGTCGCGTAGCCCGCCTCCTGCAGCACCTTCGGCCACGGCACGCCAGCCCCCGCGATCTTCCCGCCAATGTTCGTCACGCCCAGCCGTCCGGGCGATCGCCCGGACAGAATCGCAGTCCGCGAAGGCCCACAGACTGGATGCGAGGCGTACGCATTCGTAAACCGCATCCCCTCCGCAGCCATTTGGTTAATGCGTGGCGATTCGTGAAACGCGCTGCCGTAGCAGCCCAGATCCTTGATCCCGAGATCATCCAGCAGAAAAAAGACGATATTCGGTCTGGACGTCTGGCTAGACGGCTTGTGCATGAGTCCCTCAAAACCATTCAATCGTTACGCCTAAGTACAACAGCTCTGCCTGAACGCAACGTACTTCCCTGAAAACAGGCCGGGTTTTCCCGCCCTACTGGCCCCGCTCATAGATCAGGACAGGCGTGGCCAGGCTCTGATCGCCTTCGATCAACCGATCTTTGGGGCCAGGCATTAAAGAAACATCGCAAAGCAAGTCGAACGTGCTCGGCGCATACAGCACCAGCGCTCCAGCAGGGATCACCTGCCCCTTTGGCAACAGCTTGGCAGCTCCCGTGGTCGGCGCCAGTCCTGTCCCGACCACGTTCGGCAGCGCCCGACTCACATACCCCAGTTCCGGCAAGCACAGCATGTGCAGGTGCGGGTACTTGGTCACAATCGTTCGCTCAAAGTGATTCTCTTCCAGGTATTTGCAAAGCGCCCGGTTACTCGCCAGATCCTCCAAGTACTCACGGCTCCGCTCCAAATACTCGCCAGAGCGCCCGACGTACGACGGCAACTTCGGCAGCAACAGCCCATGCTGGTTGATCGCCCCCCAGCAAAGCACAACCATGCCCAGGCCCGTGGCCACCCGTCGCGGCAGCATCAGGCACATCGCCATCGCGGTCGGAAACACCGCGAACGACGCATACCGAGGCAGCGAGTGCACATACAGAACAAACGAAGCCCAAAAACCCAGCACCAGAATCGTAATCATCAACTCCAAGCGATGCGCAAGAATCCGGGCCCACAGTCCCTTGCGCAGAAAGAAGCCAGCGCTTACCAGAATCAGCACCGGGACACTCAAGCACAGAAGCGGGATGCACAACTTTCCATACCCCATCACCCGGCCCAGTCCTTGCGCCAAGTGCTGTGCGCCGCCCTCCATCCCCTCGCCGTAATCAACACCAAACCGCAGCCCAATGATCAGCAGCAGTGGCCCGACCAACAAGCTAATATCCCTTCCACTAAACTGTCTCTCAACCCGCGACGTGCGCCACGCCGCCACCGCTGCAATCACCGCCCAAGTCACCAGCGCTAGGGCCAAGATGATCCCCGTGGATTTCAACAGGTACGCCAGAAGCACCCAACCACAACACCAGCCATATCGTTCCCGGTCGAACGCGTAGAGTCCAAGCATCACCGCGGCTGCGGCCGGCACATCATTGCCCAGCGCCGCCGTTTGCCCATTCCACATCGGCAGCATCGCTGCTGCCCCCGACCAGAGCCCAGCCAGTCCAGCACCAACACGCTTTTCCAGCAGCACGAACGACAACGTAAAGGCCAGTGCTGCCAGAGCGATCGTCATCACATGCAGCAGCACAAAAATCGCAGCCGGCGGCAGAACCGCATACATCACAGCCTCTACATAGGTAAGCAAAAAGGACTTTCCGATTGCCGATCCGCCCTCATAATAGCCCGGCTCAAGCACGAACAGCTGCCTAAAGTCCCACCCCGTCTGTTTCAACAAAATAGCCGTATTAAAACGCCCCACGATCTCGTCCCAATACGGAGGATCCTGGATTGCCTCGATGTTATAGAGCAGCAAGAGCACAAACGAGATCAAAAAGACACGGTTGGGAGAACAAAACAGCCTCTGCATCAGGTTGTTCTCCGGAGCGTCAGCCAGTTCAGTCTCCGTGTGTCGCTCCGAGGTCTCCGCTACGGCCATGCCCCTCTCCTTCGCTGTTTCGATCGCCGACCCTATGCACCAGCGTTATCAAGTCAAAAGGCACTAGTGTGGTGAATCATAAATTGGCAGGTAAGTGCGAGAGGGATTTTGGATGCTCCGGTGCACTGGGGACACCTCGCCGATGCCCCTGCGTACCCAACCCAAATTACCCGCGAAATAATCCGAAGTCGCGCAGGTTTGCAGCGGATCATCCCAAGTCCGACAGACTGCTAGCAGTTGCTTGCCAGCAGATTCGCAGTATTGTCCGTCCCATGACGCTCCCTGAAACTGTTAGCTGGCGCAATGGCGCCCTCTTCCTTCTGGACCAGACCCGGTTGCCGCTGGAAGAAGTGATGGAAGAGCAGACCAGCGCTGAGCAAGTCTGGGACTCCATCAAGCAGCTCAAAGTCCGCGGTGCGCCAGCCATCGGAGTTGCCGCCGCCTATGGCTTACTTGTTGCGGTTTGCGAACTCCGTAACGCCAGTCCCGCCGCCTTCCTCACCGGTCTGCGCGCACAAGCCGCCTATCTCGCGGACTCTCGCCCAACCGCTGTAAACCTCAGCTGGGCGCTGGATCGCATGCTCCGCAAAGCAGAATCCCTCAGCAACCTGGCCGCCGCGCAAATGTACGATGCGCTCGTCACCCAGGCCCAGAAAATTCACGCCGAAGACCAAGCCTTGTGCCAGGCCATGGGCGAACATGGTGCGCCGTTGATCCAAGATGGAATGGGTGTCCTCACACACTGTAACGCTGGCGCTCTCGCTACCTCTGGCATCGGCACCGCCCTCGCCCCCATGTACATCGCCCAGCAACAGGGCCGCAACTTTCGCGTCTTTGCCGACGAAACCCGCCCGCTCCTCCAAGGCGCCCGCCTCACCTGCTGGGAGCTTCAGCGCAGCGGCATCGACGTCACCGCCATTACCGACAACATGGCCGCTCACATGATGGCATCCGGTGAGATCGACCTCGTCATTACCGGCACCGACCGCGTGGCTGCTAACGGTGACGTGGCCAACAAGATCGGCACCCTCGGCGTCGCCATCTGCGCCAAGCATTTTGGCATCCCCTTCTATGTCGCCCTGCCCTCCTCCACTATCGACTTCAGCACCCCCGACGGCAGCGGCATCCCGATCGAAGAGCGCAGCGCCGAAGAAGTCACCCATTTTGGCGCCCGTCGCACCGCCCCCGAGAACATACAAGTGCGCAATCCAGCTTTCGACGTCACGCCGCATGACCTAGTCACCGGGCTTATCACCGATCGCGGGCTCGTGCTTCCCCCCTACGCCACCAACCTGGCAAACCTCTACGAACCAGCCGACTCCTCCGTATGAAAAGCCTCTGGAATGATTCAGCAGCAGCCGCTTGTGGCGACGACCCAAAAGCGTTGCGCGTTTACACCTCACGCCTGCTCGGGCAAGACCCTGACCTCGTCCTCCATGGCGGCGGCAACACCAGCGTCAAGATGACCGAGAATGACTTCTTCGGCACGCCGCTCGAGACCCTGTTCGTCAAAGGAAGCGGCTGGGACCTTGCCACCATCGAAGTTGCGGGGTTCGCACCACTCCGCCTCGACGTCCTCCTCCAACTGGCAAAATGCGCATCCCTGTCCGACACCGATATGGTCCGCCAACAGCGCCTCGCCATGCTCGATCCGGGTGCCCCCAACGCCTCCGTCGAAGCCATCCTGCACGCCATCATTCCCTTCCGCTTTGTCGACCACTCCCACGCAGACGCCGTCCTGGCGATCACTAACGCGCCCGACAATGAAGCCCGCGTCCGCGAAGTCTTCGGCCCCCGGATCCTCACCATTCCCTATGTCATGCCTGGCTTCGTCCTCGCCAAAGCAGTCTACGAGCGCACCCGCGACGTCGACTGGGACCAACTCGACGGCATCGTCCTGCTCAATCACGGCCTCTTCACCTTTCATGACGATGCCCGAGCCTCGTACGAGCAACACATCAAGCTCGTCACCCAGGCAGAAGAATACCTCAGCAGTCGCGCTTCCCTAGCCCCACGCGCCACCGCTGAGCCCGCCATAGACCTTCAGGCTCTGGCAAAGCTGCGCGCCTGCGTCTCACGCTTCCGCGGCATCCCAGTCCTCGCCAAGCTGGACGACAGCCCTGCCCTGCGAGCCTACGCTGATCGTGCCGACATCGCAACGATTGGCGCCCGCGGCCCCGTCACTCCCGACCATTCCATTCGGACCAAGCGCACGCCCGTTGTCTTGACTGGCAACGCCGAGCAAGACATCTCCGACTACGCCAGCGCCTACCGCGCCTACTTCGACCAGCACAATCAGGACGGCCTGACCTGCCTCGACCCGGCCCCGCGCTGGGCCATCTGGCCAGGTGCCGGGCTCATCGCCCTCGGTGCAGACAGCCGCGAAGCTGCGATCATCGCCGACATCGCGGCCCATACCGCAAAAGTCGTGCAGCTTGCCGAATCCCTCGGCGGCTGGGAAGCCCTTTCCCCAGCTGACATCTTCGACGTCGAGTACTGGGAGCTCGAGCAAGCCAAACTTCGCAAGCAAGCAAGTGCCCCACCTCTTCGCGGCAAGATTGCCCTCGTCACCGGTGCCGCTAGCGGCATTGGCCGCGCCACCTGCGAGCAGTTTCTCAAGTCTGGCGCGGCCGTCGTCGCACTGGACGTAGACCCAAAAATCACCACGCTCTTCAACAGCCCGGCGGCCCTCGGTCTCATCTGCGATCTGCGCAATCCTGAGGCCATCCGCCAGGCAGTAAACGCCACAGTGCGCCACTTCGGTGGCCTCGACATCGTCGTCAGCAACGCGGGCGTCTTTAGCCCAGGCGAGCCAATCGAAACCCTCAGCGATGCAACCTGGGACCAGAGCCTGCAGCTCAACCTCACCCAGCACAAAAATCTACTCCAGGTCAGCATCCCCTTTCTCCGTGCGGGCATCGATCCAGCTATCGTCGTCATCGGCAGCAAGAACGTC
>DMTJ01000603.1 GCA_003477185.1 Lentisphaeria bacterium | reverse complement strand
GAAGGGGAAGTTGTTTCCCCGGGCGGAATTGCTGAGGTGATTCGCTGGGCCGAGTCCAGCATCGCTGGCTCAGTCGCGATGGCATTTCAACTTCGGAGCAGCCTCAAAGGTAGTCCTGATTGGTTGCAGGCTGCAGCTGCTATTCGTTTTGTTGGAGCGGACGTGCAGGCAGGCAATGCTGAGCTGTCGTTTGCAACCGAGGCATTTGGCGAAACTGCAGCATCTTACTATCGGCAACCCACCCTGTTCTGGACACCGCCCGATCCCGAGGAGACCGGCTTCGAAGTGCTGGCTTCGGTAATGCGTGATGTAGCCGCGCGTTTGGTAGATAGCAGACGGTTCGACGCACAGCTTCTGCGCCGCGTTGCGTCATTGCGCCGCTTTTCGCGCTACGGTGTTGAGGCTGTCACTATCTCAGGTGGGCGATTGCAGGGACGTGAGGCGTTAACGGTGAACGCTGACGTGCTGAAGCAGGCAGCTGAGTTGTCGAAGGAAACCCCTCCTCCGGTTGCGAGTCGTGTAATGGGATCTTTGGATACCATCCGATCCAGCGATGCAAGTTTCATCATGACCTTGCATGGCGGGGAGCGGCTACACGGTCTTTGGTTGCCAGCCGATCGTACTCAGCTGGGGAAGCTTTGGGGAGGGCGTATTGTAATTGAGGGAACGGCAATCTTCCGGCCCTCTGGTGCATTGCTTCGTGTCGAAGCGAAGTTGATGAGGAAGGCTGAGGAGAGCGAGCAGTTCTTCAGCGTGGTGCCGCAGGCGCACGCTGGAAGGAAGACTATGCATACTCAGGCTCTCCGTTTGGAGCCGTCGGTCGATCTGGCAGGCTGGCCCGGCGTGGAAGGGGACGAGGAGATTCTTGCCGGCATCCGAAGGTTGGGGGGAGTATGAACGGTCCCCTGCTCATGGACACTGACGTGTTTTTACTGCTGCTGCGACAGCGGGATGCGGCGCGCGAGTTGGATGTGCGCTACGGACTCGCTACCAGTCCTTCTCGCCCATTGGTAAGTACGGTTTCTCTTGGAGAGGCATTGGCATACGCAACTGCAGCGGGGTGGCGTCATCGGGACGATAACTGGCTTCTGAAGGCTTCGAAGAGTTTTGTTGTCGTGGATTTGAGTGCTGATGTACTTCATGAGTTCGGACATCTTGCTGCATTGTATCCAGAGTTGGGTGACAACGACATTTGGATTGTGGCGACGGCACGGGTCTGTGGTGCCACAATTCTGACCTGCGACGCTCGCCTTGCGGCATGGACAGAGGCGCGAGAGCACGTGGAATTAGTGGGAGGGCTCGAGGATGGGCCAGCGGAGGCGTGACGGTATGCTGAGCACGCTGACTTCGTGAAGGTCTTGTACCATTTTCGGACCCGTGGGACGGGTGGTGAGGGTGTGCATATTGCGGGGATCGCGAATGCGCTCGTGAAGCTTGGCTACGAGATTGAGTTATCGAGCCCAACGGGGGTGGACCCACGCGAGAGTCAAGGCAGCACACCATTTAGTGGAAAGGAAGGCGGAGGCCTGTTGAGTCGGCTCGCGGCCCGCGCACCGGGATTTCTCTTTGAATTCATGGAGGTTGGCTACAATCTCGCAGCTTGGTGGCGCAATCGTGGTCTGCTTGAGGCTGAGAAGTACGATCTGATCTACGAGCGGCATGCGTTCTTCTTGTTTTCTACGGCATTGCTGGCACGCCGCTTCAAGATTCCTTTGGTGGTGGAGGTGAATGAGTTGGTCTGTGACGAACGAATTCGGAAGCAGCCATTGTTGAAGCCTGTTGCGTTGTGGTCTGATCGGTTCTTGCTTGGCCGTGCTGATCGAGTTGTGGTTGTCTCTCCACACCTGAAGCGCCGCATCGTGGAACTTGGTATCGAGGAAGGAAAGGTGATTGTGCTTCCCAATGCGATTGATGAAGTGGCGTTTTCCGAGGTTGGAGGTGGCCAACGGGTACGTGAGAAATTCAGCCTAGGGTCGTCAGTGGTGATTGGTTTTGTGGGATGGCTGGTACACTGGCATAACCTTCCGGGCCTCGTTTCTGGTTTGGCTCGGGTGCGGGACCAGGGCTACGACGCGAAGCTGCTGATGGTTGGAGATGGGACTCTTCAGGAAGAGCTAGAGGCGCAAGCGGCGGAGGTCGGTGTGCGAGACCATTTAGTATTTGCGGGGGCGGTGACTCGGGCGGAGATTGCCGAGTATGTCTGCGCTATGGACATTGCGACTATTCCCCAGAGCAACGCCTATCGGTCGCCGCTGAAGCTATTCGAGTATATGGCCCTCGAGCGAGCGGTGGTAGCGCCCGCAACTGAGCCGATCGAGATGGTGCTGCGAGATGGGGAGAATGCAGTGCTCTTTGACCAAGAGGATGAAAACGGCCTGGAGAAGGCGTTGCTGCGCTATCTCGCAGACCCGGGTCTACGTGCCAGGACTGGTGTACAGGCCCGCAGTGATTGTCTTGCGCATCATACTTGGACAGCCAATGCGCTGGCCTCAATTGAAGGCTTGTCTGGAACCGGGAGCTGAGGCCTAATGGGCTGGGCATTTGTCATCAAGAAGATTGCGGGACATTTGCTGTATCCGCTGTCGGCAGTGGTCCTTCTTTTGGTCGTCGGTACGATCCTGCTATGGAGGAAGCGGACCAGGCGGCTTGGCCGTTGGCTTGTCACGGTTGCTTGTGTGCTGACCGTGCTGCTGAGTATAGGCCCTGTAGCTGGCTGGATGTTGCAAGTATTGGAGTGGCAACATCCGCCGTTGACTCAGCCGGTGGAGGGGGATTGCAGGTTCGTCGTGGTGCTGGGTGGCGCACACAAGATGGATTCGCGTCTCGCCGCGACCTCAAAGTTGAACCCTGTGACCTTGGCACGACTGGTTGAGGGGATTCGACAATTACGGCGACTACCGGATGCAAAGCTGATTGTATCCGGAGGCGCAGTATTCGGAATTACCCCGAATGCGGAGATTCTGGCGGAAGCAGCGCTGGATCTTGGTGTCGAGGAGAGCCGGATCATTGTGGACGGGCGCTCGAAGATTACCTACGAGGAAGCCGTTAATCTCACGGAACACCTTGGCACGGAGCCGTTCGTGTTGGTGACGAGTGCTTCGCACATGGTTCGAGCGATGTGCTTGTTCCGGAAGCAGGGCCTCGCACCTATTGCCTCGCCGGCAAACTTTCTTACCGGGCAGAGATTCAGTCTTAGTCCGGGCTATTTCTTTCCAAGCCCCCGCGGCTTCCAGCGTGCGAACACCGCAATGCACGAGTACCTCGGCCTGGTCTGGGCGAAACTTCGCGGGCAGATCTGAGCCCAAAAGGTTGCAATGATTGGCGGTTCCATCAAGTGTGAGCGGGTCGTTAAGTGCGGGGCTGCTTCGTGTTATGGGGGTCGTAAAGGCTCAGAATTGGCAAGGTAGGGGAGAGATGACTGATCTGGAGATGCTGGATGTGGCAATTGAGCAGGCTGAAGAGGGCTTGGCTGAGGGGGGGATCCCCATTGGAGCAGCATTGTTCGACAGACACGGCAGGCTGTTGGGCCGCGGACGAAATCGCCGCGTGCAGCAGAACGACCCTTCGATTCATGGAGAGACCGATGCGTTTCGCAGTGCCGGTCGTATTGGCTACTACGGTGACACGACCATGGTTAGCACATTGGCCCCTTGTCTTTACTGCAGTGGTTTGATTAGGCAGTTTCGAATTGGGCGTGTTGTAATTGGAGAGGCGCGAACTTTCGGGGGAGATTTCGACTGGCTGCGTGATGGAGGGGTAGAGGTCACCAACCTAGATGATGACGGCTGTGTGGCAATGATGTCGGCGTTCATAGCCGGTAACCCGGAACTCTGGCAGGAAGACATCGGCACGGCCAACTCTGGGGTCGCAATAGCGGGAGTAAAGTTAGTCGATCATCCGGTGGCCCAAGCCGC
>DMTJ01000302.1:2583-7112 GCA_003477185.1 Lentisphaeria bacterium | reverse complement strand
CGCGGCTACTGCCTGACCAGCCGGTCCCGGCAGGTGCGACCTGCCGACTTCGCAGAGTTCGACTACTTGGTGGCCATGGACGACAGCAACTGCGAGGACCTGCGTGGCCTTGAGCGCGCGGACGGATACAACGACCGCATCGTCAAGATGACAGACTACTGCCGAAACTATCAGGTGGATGCCATCCCAGACCCGTATTACGGCGGATCCGCAGGTTTCGAGCGCGTCATTGATCTTCTCGAAGACGCCTGCACAGGCCTGCTGGATACGATTACTAGAAGCGACTCCCAAGCGTGATCTCTTGCCTATCCTAGACTGCTACCCAAAATTTTACCAAGACTGGCTGTTCACTGCCCTCGAGCTTACCGCGGGCGAAGAGACCAAAGCGGACGTGCTAGAGCCGCTATTTGCCATGAACCGGGCCTGGCGCGACGGCGGAACGCTGCCTGCGGACTACTTTGCCGAGCTCGCAACGCTCCGCGCTTATTCGCTGTACTACATGACGATCAACATGCCCAAGCTGTGGTTTTTACTGTCGCGAGCCGGCATTCCACCAGCTGGCACGCTGGTGGACCTCGGGAGCGGCCCGGGAACGCTGGTCTGGGCCTGGCTGTTTTATCTGGCCAAGTACGCGCCCGAGCGGCTGCAAAACATGCCGCCCGTTATCGGAATAGAGCGAACGGCTGAAGCGGTAGCGCTGGCTGAACGTCTGGCAGAATCGCTGCGCAACTACGCCCCATTCGAGTCCATCGATGTTTCGTTTCGTTGCGCTGACTGGCAGCAGGCAGGCGGCCAATACGACCTCGTCCTCGGGGGCAACGTGCTGATGGAATGTGCGGACTCCGCAACCGATGCGCTGCGCGACTTCGGGCCGACTCACGCGCTATTGATCGAGCCAGGCAACCGCCCCGGCTTTCTGCGCATGCTTGGCGCGCGTGACGCCTTAGTGGCCACGGGCCACGGGATCCAGTTCCCCTGCCCTGCGCACGCGGTCTGCCCGTTGGCCGCGGATAATTGGTGTAATTTCACGGTGAACCGCGCGATCGTTCCATTTGTGCAACGCATGTCGAATCAGGCTGGACGCTTGAACCATCGGCATCATTTCAGCGGCCTGGTAACTGGTCCCGCCGCCCCAGAGACCGCCGCCAGCTGGCGGGTGCTCTCCGACGTGCGAAAGGTCCACCGCTCGGGGGTTCGCTACCTCTGCAATGGCCGCGTAGCCCCGGAAGTGGTAGTAAGCCGCCGTAAGAAATCGTCAGCCAATGAGTTTTTTCTGCGCGCGGAGACCGGTGCCCTGCTAAGAATTCAGCCTGGGCCAGATGCCGTGCGCGGAAAACTGCAGGCGGCCACCCGTGTGGAGCCGTTAGACGCCTAATGCGCTGGTGGTCCGCAGCCTTTGCCCTGACGACTGGTGCCTGCATCTTGGCAGCTTGGCCCCTTGCCTTGAATCCGCCTCCCTTCACCCTGCATGGGTACTACATCCGGCTTCCAGTCTACGCAGTGCTGAGCGGGCTGGCCGTGGTCGGCATCACGACGCGCTGGCTGGCACTCCCGAAGTGGCTGATCGGCTGCCTAGCAGCGTATGGGCTGCTGCTGCTGGCTCAGTTTGCGGTGCCCGGCTGGCGCCTGCTCTCGATTGTCGAAGCAGCGTGCTTCCCGCTGCTGGCGCTCGGGATTGCCTATTTAGATGATCGAGATGAAGGCAAGATTGCCGCGGCGCTGGCGCTGTGCTGGTGCCTGCAGGTCGGCTATGGGACGCTGGCCGTGGTCACGGAGGAAACCGTCATCGGCACCTGCGGAAACCGCAACTGGTTTGCGACCTGTGTCTTGGCAACCGCCCCTTGGGCCGGCTATATGCTGCGGACGCTTCCCCGCGGGCTGCGCTGGTCGGGCTGGTGCGTGATTAGCTGCGGCTCGCTGATGATGTTGCGCTTGGCAGATAGCCGAGCTGCCTTGCTTGCGCTGCTGGCAGCACTCGGAGCGCTAGCGTTGGGCAAGCTGCCGCTCCGCGCGCGCTGGGGCGCTGGTACGATGGTCGTGATCGTCGCGCTCGCGGCTGGCACGCAACTCGTCCCCAAACTGGCAAAGCAGGATATGCGCCCGGCCCTGTGGCAGACGGCCGCACACATGGTCGCGGACCATCCGCTTCTGGGAGTAGGCGTGGGGCGCTATGAACTGCACGCACCACAGCAAACCTTAAAGACTGACTATCAGCTGCGCTACGACGCAGCTGATGTGACACGCCACCCACACAACGAGACGCTAAATATTGCCGCTACGCGCGGGATTCCTGCGGCCGTTCTGTGGCTAATTCTGTGCGTTTCGGTCGTCGCTTGCATCGCTGATCCAAATCCAATACGCAAGCTTGCCTTTGTCTCCTGTGTCGCACTGCTGGTGCACGGCCAACTGGACCGCATTCAGGCAATTGCGCCGACCGACCTGATCGCCTTCACCTGCATCGGCCTATGCTGGCGACGGTTTGCCAACTCCGCAAAACCACAGGCTTTGGCATGGGTGGAAGATTACAGACTGCTCTCTACGTGCCTGGGCCTGTGCCTGCTGGCCAGCGTTGGCCTACTGAGCCACCGCGTGCTCAGCACCGGAACCGCGACGCTCCGCGCCAAGCTGTATCAGAAAAGTGGCCAAGCCCATGAAGCGATTCGCGAATTTCGGTCTGCTTTCGCCGAAGACCCCACAAATCACAACCTGCTGTACGAGGGCGGGGCATTGGCGATGCAGCAGCGTGACCCCGATCTGGCGATGCCACTCTTGCTCCAGTGCGAGAGGTTGGCCCCGGACTTTGCCCACCTGCAACGGTATCTGGGCTTGGCCTTCATGATGAGTGGTGACCCACTCTCGGCACGGCCGCACTACCAACGCGAGACGGAGCTCTACCCTTGGATGCTCAGCGGCTGGCAGGAGCGGTATTGGAACGCCCATGCGTGCGGGGAAACGGCCGAGCTTCACGATGTTTCGGAGCGCCTGCGTGAGTTGTATGCTTACCGCGGGAAGTTTTGGTGGCCCGATCGCAAAAAATCTCTGGAACTGTGGGCAGTCGCCCTGAACTCCGGTGATGCCAAGGCAGCAGCTCAGGCGATGAGAGACTGGCCCCCGCTGCACCAGAAGGCGAGGCCAGAACGCTTTGCCGATCCCGCCCTAGGACGGCTACTGTCCGATTTGCGCCCTAGCACGGAGCTGGCGCATGGTGGGTTTCACGAGATTGACGCAGAGTGGTGGCTGGCGCTGCTGGCCCGCGCGCGAAACATTCGCTCGACCGATACAACGAACGACTTGCATCAGCTTCTCGCTCAGTGCACGGTGACAGAGCAGGACACGCGTGCCCCGGACCAGATGGTGAATGGCGCGGGCCCCGCGGAGTCCTGTGCGGTGTTCGCAATCTGGATGCTCGCCGATGCGCCGCCGTTGCTGGTGGCCGGCGATGGCTGGCTGGGCTGGCTGCGCGAGGATCACATGCTCGTGATCGAGCACGGCGGTGCGGGCTGGGATGTGCGGCCCGAATCTGCGGAGTTCGCACCCGAGTTTCCCGCGAATTTATTGCTGCTGCCGCAGTCATTTTTTCTGCGCAACCTGCTGCTGTTTACGATTCAGAAAGCTCGCGCCCCGACTCTATTCCCAACGCCGTTTGCGGGGGAACTAGAGCCCGGAAAGGCTTGGCTGGAGACGGAGCAATCCTGGCAGTCAGAGCGCCCATTCGAGGGCGTTTATCTGCCGCCTTTCGAGGCGTTGTTGACGAGATGAGTATGCGGGTTCTGGGTGTGGCACGGCTCGGGCCGCAGCCGATGATGCGGAGATCGAAACTGCGGGGCGCGAATGCGGGTTAGAGGTCCCATTCCAGCGCCCTCCCGAGATCGCGCTGGACCAACGCCGTCGTTTCCGGTGCTGCGACAGCGCGAGCAATCTTAGTTGGCACGCAGGTTCCCCAGGCGCTCTTTAGCGAACGACAGCAGGTTGGTTGCCGCCGAAACTTGGCGCGCATCCAGATCACCTCAAAGACCAAGGGCAACGGCACTGAGGTGGCCAAATAGTCGACCTTCAACCTTTCGGGCATCCGGCGTTGCGCAAATGCCTGAGATCCTCGAATAACGCTTCTGCCCCTCCTCCGTGCCACGAGCCCTGCTAGCAGCCCGTGGATAAACTCGCGCCTGCTGTAAATGCGCCTTTTGGACGCCTTGCCCCAAAGCTTCGCACGCAGTAGACGCACGGTTGTAGGCTTTCCGGAGCCAGACCGAAAATCATCTCCAAATTCATCATTTTTGCGACGGCGGGAGTGTCTCCGCGGGCTGTTGGGTTCTTCTCCAGTGCGCCAAGCCCATATGTCGGCCGCGTCACTGTCGCTCCTGCAGCTTGCACCTGATCCATGCACTCAGTCCGGCCTGTAGTGGTGATTGGTCTCCAGACAGTAACTACCCCGAGAAATAGCGGCACACCGCGCTTTGGACCGCCTTTCTCGCTCGTTCATTCGACGTCGGCAGGGACAATACTCACCCGAAATAGTGCCGCTTGGCTGG
>DMTJ01000302.1:0-2570 GCA_003477185.1 Lentisphaeria bacterium | reverse complement strand
GTATCAGCAGACTAAGCTAGGTCGGTCAGGGCGCAAGGGTCTGCGTTGCTGCTAGGCGGAGCAGGTAATGCGCGCTATAGTACTTGTTTCTCTTGCGTGTACTCTAGCCGCGAGATAAACTGCCAGACCTCCAAAAATCTCAGGTGCAGCGTTGGATCAGATCAGTATTGAGGTGCTCGAAGGCGAGCCCTGCGTTCGTATAGTCAAGCTCGAAGCAGAAGCGAGCCACGTCGCAAGTTTAGTGAATGACAAAGTCAGGCAACTCAAGGGCGCGCAAGTGCCGGGGTTTCGCCCGGGAAAGGTCCCGCTCAAACTGATCCGTCGCCGTCATGCCGCGCAGATCGACCAGGATGTGATCCAGTCCATGATTCAGGACTCTCTTCCTGAAATTTTCAAAAGGATTGAGGCCAAGCCTGCGAGCGCACCGCGCTTTGTCGAGGGCGATGTGGGCCTAGTCGATGGCAAGACCTACTCATGCATCTTGCACGTGGACACCATGCCCACGTTCGACGTGCCAGAGTACAAGGGCGTCGAGATTAAGCAGATGCCCGGCCAAGCCGTTGACGAGCAGATTGACCGTCAGATTGAGCAAATCCTGCGCCAGCACGCCACCTACGACGACGTAGAGCGCCCCGCAGCCGAAGGTGATCTGCTTTCGATCCGCTATGCGATCAAAGAGAAGCCGAAGACTGACCATTCCTGCTCCAGCCTCGAAAAGATGTTCGGGTCGGATGAAGAGTTTATGGAAGTAGGCGCCCGCGCCCCCCTTCCCGGCCTAGAGACCGCCGTGATTGGAATGTCTAAGGATGAGCCGACGGAAGTGACAATCGAGTTTCCTGAGGGTTGGGACGAAGCCGTTCTGGCTGGAAAGTCATTCGCCTATGAGGTCGAGGTGCTCAAAGTGAGCCAGGTAACGTTGCCTGAATTGACTGATGAGTGGGTGAAGGAAATGGTTCGCCTCGAAGGCATCCAAGATCTGCGTGACCGCATTGCGGAGTCCGCAAGCCAAGAAGCGGAGCGCATGAATCGTGAGCTATCGCAGGCCCAGATCATGGGCGAACTGACGAAAGATCAGGATTTCCCCTTGCCTCCGTCGATGCTGCGCAATGAGGAAGAGTCTGTCTTGCGCCGTCTGGCACGCAACAAACACATGCATAGCGAAGAGGAAATGCAGGAGTTTGTCGAGAGTGTTCGTGAGGAGGTTGAAGAGACCGCAGCAAACAACCTCAGAGGACGGCTCGTCCTGCAGGCAATCGCCGAGGCCGAGGAGATCAAGGCTGACGATGATGCCGTGCAGCACGGTGTTGCCCAGATGCGCATGCAAATGCTCCAAGCAGGCCGCGAAGAGGATGCGGACCCGCAGGCAATGGAAGAGACCGTACGCTTTAATCAAGTGCTGGAAAGCACCATTAACCGAATCCTAGAACTGGCGAACGTCACGGAGTTTTCGGAGTCCGACGACGCTACAGACAACGATGAGTCAAGCTGCGATAAGCACGACCATTCGAACTGCAGTCACAGCCACGATGATGAGACCGAGGAGAAAACAGGCGATGAATGAACGGGCGATTGGGATTCCCAATATCATAGAACAAACCGCTCATGGCGAACGGGGAATGGATATCTTTTCCCGGTTGCTGATGGATCGCATCGTGCTGCTGGGTACGCAGATTGACGATGTGGTAGCCAACATAATCATTGCCCAATTGCTGTTTCTGCAGTCGGAGGATCCGAAGAAGGATATCGACTTCTGGGTAAATTCTCCGGGTGGCTCGGTGACAGCCGGGTTGGCTATCTACGATACGATGCAAATTCTGAGCTGCGATGTCCGCACTTACTGTGTCGGGCAGGCAGCAAGCATGGGGGCCATCCTCCTGAGCGCCGGGACGGCCGGAAAGCGCTACGCGCTGCCCAACGCCCGCATCATGATGCATCAACCTCAGGGCGGCGGGGAAGGCACTGCTGCCGATATCTCCATTCGCGCCAAGGAAATGCTGCGTTTGCGTGATCGTCTGAATGAGATCATTGGCCACCACACCAGCAAAGAGACCGAGCAAGTGCGTCTGGACACCAAGCGCGATTACTTCATGTCCGCTGAAGAAGCCCGTGAATATGGCGTGGTGGATTCAGTCCTGCGCGCCGACAAAAAAGACGCTGAGAAGAGCTGAAGTGGCAGAGAAAGGCGAAGACGTATTCTGCTCCTTCTGCGGCCGCTCGAGATCCGAAGCACCGCAGATGATTTCCAGCCCCAGTGGGGTCTTCATCTGCGCAACTTGTGTAGAGCTCTGTGGAGAAATGCTCGGCGACGGCGAGGGCGAGGATGGCTTCCTAACGCCGGAGTCGCATGAGCATGTCCCGCTCAAGGTGCCCACACCTCAGGACATCAAGAAAAAACTGGATGAATATGTGGTCGGTCAGGATGCGGTGAAACGTGTTCTAGCGGTCGCGGTTCACAACCACTACAAGCGCCTGAAGATTAAGGACGAGGACGTGGCTGGGAACGAAGAAGTGGAGATCGAGAAAAGCAACGTGATGCTAATCGGCCCGACAGGCTGCGGCAAGACGTTGCT